>NZ_JBGLYV010000035.1:0-63252 GCF_047304225.1 Pseudomonas sp. Pseusp3
TCCGTTTATTATTACCATTGCGTTTATGAACTTTTATATCGACTTATCGAGAGTAGCATTGCTCTCGTACCCACTTTCTCGCCCCCCCCCCCAAGGAGCAAAACAATCATGAAACGCCAACTACTGCTTAGCCTTTCCCTCTCGATGCTGGCCAGCACTGCTTTTGCCCTGCCAGCCGCTGACCAGGCTACGCCACAAGTGAAACAGAACCACTCGGTGTTCAGCCAGACTGTCGCCGCCGATGGCTCTGAACGCACTCCACAAGGTCAGACCCTTGCCGAAGGCGGTAATGATCGCCTGAAAGAAAAAGGCCTGATCACTCAGGATGGCTCGGACCGTACTCCACAAGGCCAAACCCTGGCTGCCGATGGTTCCGATCGCACTCCACAGGGCCAGACCCTTGCCGCTGACGGTTCGGATCGCACCCCACAAGGTCAAACCCTTGCCGCTGATGGCTCGGATCGCACCCCACAAGGTCAAACCCTTGCTGCCGACGGTTCCGACCGCACTCCACAAGGTCAAACCCTCGCTGAAGGCGGTTCGGATCGTACCCCACAAGGTCAAACCCTTGCTGAAGGCGGTTCGGATCGTACCCCACAAGGTCAAACCCTTGCTGAAGGCGGTGGTGATCGTGTGATCGAACGCAACAGTGCCCTGAGCTAAGCCCCATGGCCGCCCTGAAAAGAAGCCCAATCCCCGGATTGGGCTTTTGACTTTTCAGCGGTCCGCTTGATAGATGTCGCACTTCCCCGCTCGATCCCCCCACAGTCGTTCGACGCAGGCAAAGCCGATTTGCTAGAGTGCGCCGCGTCCCTGTCCAGAAAACGCCCTTGCGATGCTGCCCCGCGCCGAACAGAAGCAACAGACCCGTAACGCCCTGATGGACGCTGCCCGGCGCCTGATGGACGGCGGCCGAGGATTCGGCAGCCTGAGCCTGCGCGAAGTAGCGAAAACCGCCGGCATCGTACCGACCGGTTTCTACCGCCATTTTGCCGATATGGATGAACTGGGCCTGGTGCTGGTCAGCGAAGTCGGCCAGACATTCCGCGAAACCATTCGCCTGGTACGACACAACGAATTCGTGATGGGCGGCATCATCGATGCCTCGGTGCGGATCTTTCTCGATGTGGTCAGCGCCAACCGTTCGCAGTTCCTGTTTCTCGCCCGCGAGCAATACGGCGGTTCGCTGCCGGTACGCAAGGCCATCGGCCGTTTGCGTGAAGACATCAGTTCGGACCTGGCGGCGGATTTGTCACTGATGCCGAAACTGCAGCATCTGGACATCGCAGACCTGAGCGTCATGGCGGATCTGATCGTCAAAAGCGTGTTCGCCACCCTGCCAGATATCATCGACCCGCCAACCGAAGCCTTGCCCGAGCACCTGACGCCCCAGGCGAAAATCACCCAGCAACTGCGTTTTATCTTTATCGGCCTCAAACATTGGCAAGGGCTGGGCAGCACTGAGTAAACCTGTGGGAGCGGGCTTGCTCGCGATGGCGTCGGCACAGTCAGCATTCATATGACAGACACACAGCCATCGCGAGCAAGCTCGCTCCTACAGTGACGCGCATCGCATCATCTTGGTGCGCAGCGCAAAAGCAGCGCACTAAATTCATCCAAAAACCTCACATCAAAAAATCCCGTCCTACACCACCGTCAGGCATTTCCTACGCATCACGTCGATTGGCAAGCCCCTTGCTCTAGCCTGAACAATGTTCATAGCTGGAAGCCTTCCGATGCTGGTGATTCACCGCAGAATCGACCCTCAACCCGTTTGGGCCGCCGAACTGCACCTTACGTTCGAAGCCCGCAGCAAAAGCCGTTTGCGCTGTTTCAGTGCCGAAGGCGAAGACGTCGGGTTGTTTTTGGAGCGCGGCCAGCCGCCGTTGCATGACGGCGAATGCCTGCAAGCCGAAGACGGGCGAATCGTGCGTGTCTGCGCCCGCCCCGAACAATTGCTGCACGTCACCTGCGCCAATGCCTTCGAACTGACTCGCGCGGCCTATCACCTGGGCAACCGCCATGTCGCCCTGCAGGTCGGCGACGGCTGGTTGCGCCTGCTCGACGATTACGTGCTCAAGGCTATGCTCGAACAACTCGGCGCCGTTGCCACGAACATCGAAGCGCCGTTCCAGCCGGAACACGGTGCCTATGGCGGTGGCCACCATCATTCGCGTCACGGCGATGAAGACTTCAACTACGCGCCGAAACTGCACCAGTTCGGCGTACGCCCATGAACCCGGCCTGGGCACTGCTGCGCCTGGCCAGCCCACAATTGCCGATTGGCGGCTACAGCTACTCCCAAGGGCTGGAAATGGCGGTGGATAACGGCCGCATTCACGACTCCGACAGCGCCCGACGCTGGATCAGCGATCAGATGTTGCTGAACCTGGCCCGCTTCGAGGCACCGTTATTGCTCGCCCATTGCATGGCCGCCAGTGAGGACAACTGGGGCCAATTGCTGCAACGCTGCGAGGAACACCGCGCCAGTCGCGAAACCCGCGAGTTGCATCAGGAGAGCCGGCAGATGGGCTACTCGTTGCAGCAACTGCTCAATGGCTTGCCGGAACTCGACACTGCCGCCCGCGCCTTCCTCGAACAACGCACCGAGCCACATCTGGCCCTGGGTTGGGCATTGGCCGCACGCGCCTGGCAGATCAACCCGCAGGACGCCCTGGCCGCGTGGCTGTGGAGCTGGCTGGAAAACCAGTTGGCGGTGCTAATGAAGACCTTGCCATTGGGTCAGCAAGCCGCCCAGCGCCTGACCAGCGAACTGTTGCCGCTGCTTCAACAGGCTCAACAGAACGCCACTCGAATCGATCCCGATCATTACGGCAGCGCCGCTTTCGGCCTGTCCCTGGCGTGTATGGCCCATGAGCGCCAATACAGCCGCCTGTTCCGTTCCTAGGGCCCCTTATTTTGGAGAATCACATGAACACACAACCCCTGCGTGTCGGCATCGGCGGCCCGGTCGGTTCCGGCAAAACCGCCCTGACCCTGGCCCTGTGCCTTGCCCTGCGCGAGCGCTACAACCTGGCCGTCGTGACCAACGACATCTACACCCGCGAAGACGCCGACTTTCTGGTGCGCAATGAAGCCCTGGCGCCGGAACGCATCATTGGCGTGGAAACCGGCGGCTGCCCGCACACGGCCATCCGCGAGGACGCCTCGATCAACCTCGAAGCCGTGGATCAACTCAATCGCCGTTTTCCGGGGTTGGACCTGATTCTCGTGGAGTCCGGTGGCGACAACCTCTCCGCGACCTTCAGCCCGGAACTGTCAGACCTGACCATCTACGTGATCGACGTATCCGCCGGCGACAAACTGCCGCGCAAGGGTGGGCCGGGGATCTGCAAATCCGACCTGCTGGTGATCAACAAGATTGACCTGGCGCCGCTGGTCGGCGCCTCACTGGACATGATGAACAGCGACACCCTGCGCATGCGCAACGGCAAGCCATTCGTGTTCAGCAATCAGAAAACCGGCCTGGGCCTGGAAGAGATCATCGCCTTCATCGAACGCCAGGGTTTGCTGAACGCGGCCTGATTACGAATTATCAACAAGGAAGCTTATCCATGACACTCAAACGCATTTTCGGCGCCCTGGCCCTGCTGCTGACTCCGGCCCTCGCCTTCGCCCATCCGGGGCACGGCGACAATGGCTTGATCGCCGGTATCAGCCATCCGCTTGGCGGTCTCGATCACCTGCTGGCGATGCTCGCGGTGGGGTTGTGGGCGGCGCAGCAGAAAGGTGCTGCGCGCTGGGCCCTACCATGCACATTCGTGGGCACCATGCTGATCGGCGGCTTGCTGGGCTTTGAAGGTTTGAACCTGCCGGCACTGGAAAGCGGGATTGCGGCATCGGTACTGGCGCTGGGCCTGGCGGTGGCATTGGCAGTGCGTCCACCACTGGGCATGGCGCTGGCTGCGACGGCGTTGTTTGCGCTATTCCATGGTGTGGCCCATGGTCTGGAACTGCCGGAGATGTCGAGTCCCTGGACCTACGCCGCAGGCTTCGTCGCGGCGACGGCTGTGTTGCACGCGGCAGGTTATGCGCTGGTGCGGGTGTTGCCGCAGGCGGCGGCACCGTTGGTGCGATTGGCGGGTGCGGCTTCGGCGGCGACCGGCGTGTGGTTGTTGGCGGGTTGATCACGTGAAGCGGCAAGCTGAACTGCTCTTGCTTGCAGCTTGCCGCTTGAGCTTGATTCCTGCCCCTCTGCTAACATGTCGCGCAATCGCCCCTGCCGTGACGACGCCAGCCAATGCCGCCTGTTTCCCGCTCCGCCTCTCAGCCTGAATTGACCGCTCTGTTCGCCTCGGTGCAACAGCATTTCCTGAACGTCATCGTGCCGCTCTGGCAGGGCCCGGGCTGGAATGCCGACATGGCGTTGCCCTACGAAGCGCTGGATGCCGAACATCGGCCGCTGCCCCCACAACGCTACCGGGCCATGGCCTGTGCGCGGCAGTTGTACCTGTTTGCCAGCCTGATCGGTCAGGTGCCCAAGGCTGAAGAACACGCGGCGGCGCTTTTCCGTTCCTTGCAACGGCATTTCCACGATGCCGAGCATGGCGGCTGGTTCTACAGCATCGACCCGCAAGGTACGCCGCTGGATCAGCGCAAGGACCTCTACACCCACGCCTTTATCCTGTTCGCCTGCGCGCATTATTGGGACAAGGTCCGCGAGCCATTGGTGGAATCAGTGCTCAACGCCGCACTGGAAGTGGTGTCGCAGCGCTTCGCCACCGGCGACGGCCTGTACGAAGCCAGCCTTGATCGTGATTGGTCCTCGCTCGACTCCGGGCCATTGCAGAATCCTCTGATGCATTTGGCCGAAGCCTTCCTCGCCACTCTGTCGGTGCGCGAAGACGCGGCTGTGCAGAACGCGCTCGTCGAGTTATGCACAGCCATGCAAAAGCGCTTCATCGACCCGCAACGCGCGGTGTTGATGGAGAAGCCGCTCGGAGCTGTGGATAACTGGTTCGAGCCGGGCCATCAGTTCGAATGGTATTTCCTGTTGCAATCCTCGCCACTGCTGCGCGGCTCGACACTGCATGCCTCGCTGGAGCGCGCGTTTGCGTTCACCGAGCAAAGGGGTGTCGATCCGCAGACCGGTGCCGTGGGAGCGATGCTGGAACTGGACGACCACCCTCGCGACGCAACCCAACGCATCTGGGCACAGGCCGAATACTTGCGTGCCCTGACCTTGCGCCCGGGCAGTGAAGCATCGGTACAACGCCAATTGCAGGCGTTGCAACAGCGCTTTCTGCATACGGGCGGTTGGTATGAGTGTCGCGATGAGCAGGGCGAAGTGAGCCGCAAGGACATGCCGTCAACCACGCCTTATCACCTGGCGACCTGTTATCGCGGGTTGGCGGAATATCTCGCCACAAGGTGAAATCCAATCACTCAATCCACTTGCGATCCCCGGTAAAGCTGATGGTCAGCCATCGCGCGGCGTCCGGCTCGCCAAGCCTTGTGGAAATTTCCTCACGCAGACTGTCCAGTTGCCCCACGCCGTCCAGCCAGTAATCCTTCGGCAACACGATGTGTATTTCGATGAAACAGGCCCTGCCGTGTTTCTGCACGTAGGAAATGTAATCGTCGAAACCATGCTCGACCTTCGCCACCTCCATCACCTGACGCACCTTGTCGTCCAGTTGATCCGGGACGATCCCCAGCACATCGCGTAAGGCCGGGCCAAGGATTTTGAAGGCCGGGGGGAGCATGCCCAAGGCCAGCAGAATCAGGATCATCGGATCGACATACACCGCCCACTTGTCGTACCCCTGAGTCTTGAGCAGCAGCGCGATCAGGAAACTCACCAGCAGGCCCGCCGACAGCATCGCGTCCACCAGCCAGCTGATGTTGTCGAACTGGATCAGTGATGATTTGAGTGTGCGATTGCGATGGCGGACGTAGAAGAAATAAATGAGCTCGACGACGGTGAACACCGCCGCATAGACGATCACCAGGCCTAGTTCGACCTCGCGGCCACCACTGATGATGCCGAACACACCGTTGAGAAACGCATAAACGGCCACCAGGAATATGAAACAACCTTCGATCACCAGCACCATGGGCTCCAGGTGCCAGGAACCGAATTGGAAGCGCTGATTGCTTTCTTTGGCGATCAGCCGGGCGGTGATCAGCATCAGGACCTTGATGAAGGCCGCGATTAACGAAAAGAAGCCATCGAACAGGATGGATTGGGCACCTGAAACAAAACCGGTGATGATCCCGGCAAATGTCACGGCGAGCATCAGGAAGGTCGATTGTTTGAGCAGCGACTGCTCGCCTCGATTACTCACTTGATCTCCTCTGGTACCTCTGGACCGCCGGGTGTGGCGGGTAGCTTGAGGGAGGAGTCTAGCTGATGTCCGGTTTTGCCTGTTCCGGCCCCTTCGCGAGCAAGCCCGCTCCCACAAGGATTACGTTGAACCTGTGGGAGCGGGCTTGCTCGCGAATAGCCGTTATACGGTCTTAAGATTTACGGTCGATGGCAAACCCGGCCCAGGTCTGGCTCACCGGCATCAGCTCCAGGCTGTTGATGTTGATGTGTGCCGGGGCGTTGAGCACCCAGAAGATGGTTTCGGCGATGTCTTGCGGCTGAATCGCCTCGGCGCCCGCGTAAGTGGCGTTGTAGCGCTCCTGGTCACCGGCAAAACGCACCAGCGAAAACTCGCTCTCGCACAGGCCCGGCTCGATGTTGCTGACCCGTACGCCCGTGCCTTGCAGGTCGCAGCGCAGGTTCAGGGAGAACTGTTTGACGAACGCTTTGGTCGCGCCATACACGTGGCTGCCCGGGTACGGATAGTTGCCGGCGATGGAACCCAGGTTGACGATGCCGGCACCACGACCGTGGGCAATCAGGCGTGGCAACAGCAGACGTGTGCTGTACATCAGGCCTTTGACGTTGGTATCGACCATCGTGTCCCAATCGTCCAGGTCGCACTTGGGTGCCGGGTCAACACCCAGGGCCAGCCCGGCGTTGTTGATCAACCCGCGCAGTTTGGCAAAGGATGGCGGCAGATTGGCAATCGCCTCCTCCATGGCCTTGCGATCACGCACGTCGAGCACCAGGCCATGGACTTCCGTTTGCTGGGACAGCTCGGCGCACAGCGCATTGAGGCGCTCTTCACGACGCCCCGTCAGCACCAGTTTCCAGCCGGCCTCGGCAAAACGACGGGCACAGGCTTCACCAAAACCGGAGGTCGCGCCGGTAATAAACAGGGTGTTGGACATCGTGTTCTCCTTGCTTCGGCTGATCGCCAGCCATTGGAATAGAAAATCAGCAGGCAGCATGCCCGGCCTTGTTCGCAGCGGCAACCACCGCTCAAGCTGTGCAAAAAACGCTCAACTCCGGCAAGCCCTTTACCAACGTGGCCTGCAGCCATGTGCGCGCACGTTATCCACAGGCCGGTCCACAGTCTTTGGGGGCAAGTGGAAAAGCTGCAAGCCGCTATCCACAAGGCTTTGCGTGGGGTTTTAAAACTTTTTTGCTTGACCCTCAAGTACCGGCTGTGTAGCCCTTGGCCATTTTCATGACTGACGGGTCAAACCGGCGATGGCGCCAAGCCAGTAACCACGGCCTTCAGCCGAGTCTTTCCAGAGTTTAATCACAGACTTATCCACAGGCTTGTCCACGCTGATTCCGCACACTTTCATCACGAACAAAAAGGTTGACAAAGCAGCCTTGAAGTTGCGCAAAACTGCCTGATCAAAAAACAATCACAGCTCTGCAGGCCACGGATTCAAAGGCCTCCAGCCAGCTACTCCCACGTTATTCACAGCCGGCTCCACAGCAAACGGGGACAAGTCAAAACCGTGGCAAAACAACTATTTGCAGCGGCTTTATGTCGCGCTTCGGGAGCTTTGGAATATTGTTTTCCACAATTTCCCGGATCCCCCTGTAGGAGCGAGCATGCTCGCGAAGAGCGTCGGGATAATGCGGGCATTCAGGTAGCCCGCGTCATCGTTGACGACCATCGCGAGCATGCTCGGCTCCTACAGGAGGCGTGGTGTTCGGGATAAGAAAAAGCCCCGGCGATTGCTCGACGGGGCTGTGGGTATTTCAGAAAGGTATCAGTGCCCGCCGAGGTAGGCGTTGCGCACATCCTCGTTGACCAGCAGCTCCTTGCCGGTGCCGGTCATGCGGATTTCGCCGTTGACCATCACGTACGCCCGGTCCGACAGACGCAAGGCGTGGTTGGCGTTCTGCTCCACCAGGAAGATGGTCATGCCGGTCTTGGCCAGTTCACGCAGGGTCGCGAAGATCTGCTTCACCACGATCGGCGCCAGGCCCAGGCTCGGCTCATCCAGCAGCAGCAACTTGGGCCGGCTCATCAGGGCCCGGGCGATGGCGAGCATCTGCTGCTCGCCGCCGGACATGGTCATCGCCCGCTGGGTACGCCGCTCTTCGAGCCGCGGGAACAGCTCGAACATGCGTTGCATGTCTTCCTTGGCGTACTTGTCACCGATCGGGATAGTGCCCATCAGCAGGTTTTCCTCGACTGTCATGTCGGGGAACACCCGCCGCCCTTCCGGCGACTGCGCGATGCCGTTGGAGGCGATGTAGTGGGACGACTTGTGAGTAATGTCCACGCCCTGATAAAGGATCTGCCCGTCGGCTGCCCGTGGCTGGCCGAAGATCGACATCAGCAGGGTCGACTTGCCGGCACCGTTGGAGCCGATCAGGCTGACAGTTTCGCCTTCCTTGATGTGCAGCGAGACTTTCTTCAAGGCCTGGATCGGCCCGTAAAACACATCCAGTTCCTTGAGTTCGAGGATGGGTTGGCTCATAGCACCACTTCCTCTTCATCGGCGCCCAGGTAGGCCGCAATCACTTTCGGATCGTTACGAATCGCATCGGGGCCGCCCTCGGCGATGACGATGCCGTGGTCCAGCACCACGATGTGGTCGGAAATGCTCATTACCATGCCCATGTCGTGTTCGATCAGCACCACGGTCAGATCGTGCTCGTCGCGCAGCAGCCGGATCATCGCGCTCAGCGCTTCGGTTTCCTGAGGGTTGAGGCCGGCAGCCGGCTCGTCGAGGCAGATGATCTGCGGACGGGTGCACATGGCGCGGGCGATTTCCAGGCGGCGTTGCTGACCGTAGGACAGCTCACCGGCCAGGCGGTTGGCGCAGTCCACCAGATCCACCACTTCCAGCCAGTAGAACGCGTGGTCCAGCGCATCGCTTTCGGCCTTGCGATAGCCCTTGGTGTTGAGGATGCCGGCCAGCATGTTGCGGTTGACCCACATGTGCTGGGCCACCAGCAGGTTTTCCAGCACCGACATTTCCTTGAACAGGCGAATGTTCTGGAAGGTCCGAGCCAGCCCGGCACGGTTCACCAGGTGGGTGCCGCCGAACGCCTTGTAGAACAGCCGACTGGCGAAGGATTTCGGCGAGACGAAATCGGTCGGCTTGAACGATTCGCCCAGCAATTTGATGACGTTGGTCTGCTGACCACGCACATTGAGTTCGATTTTGCCGCCGGTAGCCTTGTAGAACCCGGTCAGGCAGTTGAACACCGTGGTTTTGCCGGCGCCGTTGGGCCCGATCAGGGCGAAGATCGAATTGCGGTGGACTTTCAGGCTGACATCGTTCAACGCCTTGATGCCGCCGAAGTGCATCATCAGCTTTTCGACACTGAGTACGACTTCGCTCATGGCGCTACTCCTTTACGCGGGGTCACACCGGTACGGCTGATCCGAATCAGGCCGCGCGGTCGCCAGATCATCATCAACACCATCAGGATGCCGAACAGCAGCACGCGGTATTCGGCGAAGCCACGCAGCAGTTCCGGAGCCACGGTCAGCACGAATGCCGCAATGACGACGCCTATGGTCGAGCCCATGCCGCCGAGTACCACGATGGCAAGGATCAGCGCCGATTCGAAGAAGGTGAACGACGTCGGGTTGACGAAGCCCTGGTAAGTGGCGAAGAACACCCCGGCCAGACCAGCCGTCGAAGCGCCGATGGTGAACGCCGAGAGCTTGACCAGTACATGGTTCAGGCCCATGGAGCGGCAAGCGATTTCGTCTTCACGCAGCGCTTCCCAGGCACGGCCGACCGGCATGCGGGTCAGGCGGTGCTTGATGTGCAGCACGGCCAGGACCACCAGGAACAACACGGCGTAGATGAAGTAGTACTTCACATCAGGGTTGTAGGCGATGCCGAAGAACTCATGGAACGGCACCCCGCCCTCTTTCGCCCTTTTGCCGAACTCGATGCCGAAGAAGGTTGGCAACGGCGCTGCCATGCCATTCGGGCCGCCGGTCAGGGACAGCCAGTTATTGAGGATCAACCGGATGATTTCACCGAAGCCCAGGGTCACGATCGCCAGGTAGTCACCGTGCAGGCGCAGCACCGGGAAACCGAGGATGCAACCGGCCAGGCCGGCCGTGATCGCCGCCAGCGGCAACACCGTCCAGAAACCCAGCCCCAGGTACTGATAACCGAGCGCCAGGCCGTAGGCGCCGATGGCGTAGAACGCCACGTAACCCAGGTCGAGCAGGCCGGCCAGGCCGACCACGATGTTCAAACCCAGCCCCAGCAATACGTAGATCAGCCCGAGGATAACCACGCCCAGCAGGTAGGAGTTGGAGAAAAACGGGAACACCACGGCGATGGCAATCATCAGCGGGATGATCCAGCGCAACCGGGATTTGTAATCAGGCGCCAGTACATGAACCCCGGAGCCGGTGCTTTCAAAGCCTTCGAGAATTCTCAGGCCCTTTGGGGTTTGCAGGAACAGGCTCAAGGCAAAACGACCGGCCATGACGATAGCGACAATCCAGGCCACCCGGGTCGCTTCCAGGTTGAAGCCATAGCCATCGAGGACGATGCCGACAATCGGGCCGAATACAATCAGGGCCACGAGGCCGGCAAGAATCGCGTCAACCAGGCTTTTTTTGAGATCAATGGTTATTTTAGTGGTTGAAGACATCGCTTACACCTTCGACACAAGAGGACGGCCGAGCAGGCCCTGGGGCCGAAAGACCAGAACGAGAACCAGCAGCGAGAAGCTGAAGACGTCTTTGTAGTCCGAGTTGACCAGACCTGAGAACAGCGACTCGGAGATGCCGAGGATGATCCCGCCGAGCATGGCACCAGGCAGCGAGCCAATCCCGCCGAGCACCGCTGCGGTGAACGCCTTGATGCCGATGACGAAGCCTGCATAGAAGTCGAACGTGCCGTAGTTCATGGTAATCAGCACACCGGCCAGGGCTGCCATCGCTGCACCGATGATGAACACGTAGGAAATGATGCGGTCGGTGTTGATCCCCAGGATCGAGGCCATCTTGCGGTCTTGCTGGGTCGCTCGGCACATGCGGCCGAGCTTGGTGTATTTGATGACATAGGTCAGCAGGCCCATCCCGACAAACGCTGCGACCAGAATGAAGATCTTGGTGTAAGTGAGCTGGACGAAGCCGGTCCCGACTTCTACTCGCCATGCACCCGTCAGCAGTGTCGGAACGCCTTGTTGGCGGGCACCCTGGGCGATCTGTGCATAGTTTTGCAGGATCAGCGAAATCCCGATGGCGCTGATCAGCGGTGCCAGCCGGGTGGAGTTACGCAGGGGTTTGTAGGCAACACGCTCGATGACCCAGCCATACACCGCCGTGACGACGATGGTGAAGATCAGTGTACCGAGCATCAACAGGGGGAAGGATTCAATACCGAAGTATGCCAGCAGAGCCAGACTGATTGCCGCGAGGTAAGCGGAAATCATGTAAACCTCGCCGTGGGCGAAGTTGATCATGCCGATGATGCCATAGACCATTGTGTAGCCGATGGCGATCAGGCCATAGACCGACCCGAGGGTCAGGCCGTTGACCAGTTGCTGCAGGAAAATACCATCCATAACGCAATCTCACGCAATGAGAACCTGCACATGTGGCTGTGCGGTTCTTCTAAGGAAAATACAGATTTACGTCGGAGCAATGTCAGCCACGATCAGGCAGCCCATCACCGCCCCCTGTAGGAGCTGGCTTGCCAGCGAAAGCGGTGTATCAGCCAACATTGATGTCGACTGATCTGGCGCATTCGCGGGCAAGCCCGCTCCTACAAGGGATCAGTGGGCTCAGCCGATCAGGTCAGCCCTTACTTCTGTTTTTCCAGTTGGTGGTATTTGCCGTCCTTGTCCCACTGGTAAACCACGTAGTCGGAGACTTTCAGGTCGCCCTTGCTGTCCCAGGTCTTCTCGCCCATGACGGTCTTGACCGGGTTGGCTTTCAGCCATTTGGCAGCGTCTTCGCCCTTGTTGGACTTGGCGCCATTGAAGGCTGCGGCCAGGGTCTGAACCGAGGCGTAGGCGTACAGGGTGTAGCCTTCAGGTTCGGTGCCGGCCTTGCGGAAGGCGTCTACCACGGTCTTGCTGTCTGGCAGCAGACGTGGGTCGGCGCCGAAGGTCATCAGTACGCCATCAACGTTCTGTGGGCCACCGGCGGTGGTCACCAGTTCGTCCGTCACGATGCCGTCATCGGACATGAACTTGACGTCCTTGAGGCCCTGTTCACGCAGTTGCCGAACCAGTGGACCGGCTTCCGGGTGCAAGCCGCCGAAGTAGACCACGTCGGCACCGGCCGCACGGATCTTGGTGACGACGGCGCTGAAGTCTTTCTCGCCGCGGGTCAGACCCTCGTACAGCACCGGCTTCACGCCGCGTTTTTCCAGCTGAGCCTTGGTTGCGTCCGCCAGGCCCTGACCGTAGGTGTCCTTGTCGTGCAGTACGGCGACTTTCTTGCCCTTGAGCACGTCGACGACATAGTCGCCTGCCACGATACCTTGCTGGTCGTCACGCCCGCACATGCGGAACATGGCACTCAGGCCGCGCTCGGTCACCTTGGGGTTGGTGGAACCCGGGGTGATCGTGATGATGCCGGCTTCGTCGTAGATCTCGGAAGCAGGGATGGTGGACGAGGAACAGAAGTGACCTACTACGCCAGCGACTTTCTTTTCGGTCAGGTCCTTGGCGACCGTCACAGCCTGTTTCGGTTCGCAGGCATCATCGCCCTTGACCAGTACGATTTTTTCCCCGTTCACGCCGCCCGCTGCGTTCACCGCATCGGCCGCTGCCTGTGCACCCTTCATGTACTGCTCGCCAAATGCCGCGTTGGCGCCTGTCATCGGGCCCGCCACACCGATTTTCACGTCAGCTTGTGCAAATGCAGAAACACCCAGCGCAGTTGCCACTGCGAGAGCCAGAAAGCCTTTCTTGTAAAACGTATGGGACATGAGGTGGTGCTCCATGGTTTTTTTTTAATTGGCACTGCGACTTCACTGAATGCTCAGAGCAAGGGCCGTGCCATCGGTTTTTTATTCTGAAAAAAGTCGCTGCTTTCTTGTTATTTCGACTGTTTCGGGCCCATTTTCATTGGGCGTGCAACCGTCTAAACCGCGGAAGGTAAAACCATTATTTTTTTGAGGCGCAACCCGCCTGCGCCATCATTGCAACCGCGGCATTAAACGACGTGCAACCAGCCTGTAACAACGTGCGTCACCGAAGTGCACACTGCTGGTGCGGGGACTGCTACAACCCGCACCATTGACAGGCTAGCTGCAGATCGAAAAAGCGCCGCTTCCCGCTGCAAAAATCAACATTCAGATCACGATCCGCAGGCACTGGCCTGCGTGATACAGCGAGAATCCCGCCTCATACAGACAGCTGCGCAACCCCACCCCGGCCAGTGGCTGCATGGGGGCAAAGGGGATCGGTAGCGCTTGAGGATTTCCGTTACACAGGTAGTCGGCAAAGGCCTTGCCGACCACCGTCCCCGTGGTCACGCCCCGCCCGTTGTAACCGGTGACGGCCACCAGACCGGGCGCAGGTTCGAACAGGCGCATCAAATGATCGGGGGTGAAGGCGATGCGACCGGTCCAGGTGCACTCCCACTCCACCGGCTTGAGGTACGGGAAATAGTGTCGTTGTACCCGATCGGCCCAGGCCTTGAGAAACCAGGCCGGTTTCTGATTGCCATTACCGAGGCTACCCAGCAGCAGCCTTCCGTCTTTATCCCGACGGATGCTGCTCAGGACCTGGCGGGTGTCCCAGGAACCCTGGCCGCCGGGAAGAATCTGCCGGGCGGCCTCTTCGGTCAGCGGGACCGAGGCCACCTGATAGTAATAACCGGGGAAAAAATTGCGTCGCAGCTCCGTCCAGTCGCCTTCGGTGTAGGCATTGGAGGCAATCACCACTTTCTCGGCCATGACCGAACCCTGGGCGGTTTGCACTGACCAGCGCTGACCCTGGCGTTCGAGCCGGGTGACCGGAGAATGATCGAACAACTGCCCGCCCAGACCGATGGCCGCCTTGGCCAGCCCGGTGGTGTAGGCCATCGGGTTAAGCGTGCCGGCACGGCGATCGAGCAGCGCGGCGGCAATCTTTTGGGTGCCCGTGGCCTGCTCGCAAGCCTGACCGGTCAACAATTCCACCGGCGCCCCGCGGCGTTTCCATTGCTCTTCACGACTGCGCAAGTCGGCCTCGCCACGGGCGTTGTGCGCCATGTGCAGCGTGCCCTCGCGGCGCAGCTGGCAATCGATGTCGTACTTGTCCACCAGGCTGAACACCAGGGATGGCGCCGCGCCCAGCATGCGGTTGAGCTGGCTGCCGACTTGCGTGCCGAACCCGGCTTCGATCTCGTCCGGGGGAATCCACATCCCGGCATTGACCAGCCCGACGTTGCGCCCCGAACCACCGTGGCCGGCGCGATGGGCCTCCAGTACACAAACGGTCTTGCCTTGCTCCAGCAGATGCACCGCCGCCGACAAACCGGTAAAACCGGCGCCGATGACGCAGACATCCACCGTGACCTCACCCTTGAGGGCCGAATTGTCCGGCCTTTGCGGCGTCAGTTTTTCCCACAGACACTCTTCGCGTAACGGCATTGCCAGACTCCAACAGAAACCTAACCAACACACCATTCAACTGTAGGAGCAGCCGGTCGACGCTCGATTGCTCGCGATGGACGCCAACGATAACGCGTGCTTGCTGCATAAACGCGTTGCCTTGACGTTTTTCGCGAGCAAGCTCGCTCCTACAGGGGATCACCGATCAGTCGAACGTGATGCCCTGCGCCAACGGCAACTCCAGCGAATAGTTCACGGTGTTGGTCTGGCGGCGCATGTAGCCGCGCCATGCATCGGAGCCGGATTCACGACCACCGCCGGTTTCTTTCTCGCCACCGAATGCGCCGCCGATTTCCGCGCCGCTCGGGCCGATGTTGACGTTGGCGATGCCGCAGTCGCTGCCCACCGCCGACATGAACTGCTCGGCTTCACGCACGTCGGTGGTGAAGATGCACGAGGACAGGCCTTGTGGCACGGCGTTGTTCAGGCGCAGGGCCTCCTGGAAATCGCTGTAACCGACCACGTACAGGATCGGGGCGAAGGTTTCGTGGCAGACCACGTCGCTCTGCTCCGGCATTTCGACGATGGCCGGCGACACGTAGTAGGCATTCGGGAATTTGTCTTCCAGCTGACGCTGGCCGCCGAACACCCGACCGCCTTCGCTCAGGGCCTGTTCCAGCGCGTCCTGCATGTTGTCGAAGCTTTGCTTGTCGATCAGCGGACCGACCAGATTGCCTTCCAGCGGATGGCCGATGCGTACTTTCGAGTACGCGGCTTTCAGGCGAGTGACGATTTCTTCTTTCACCGACTCATGCGCAATCAGGCGACGCAGGGTGGTGCAGCGCTGACCGGCGGTGCCCACGGCGCTGAACAGGATCGCGCGAACGGCCATGTCCAGGTCGGCGCTCGGGCCGAGGATCATCGCGTTGTTGCCGCCCAATTCCAGAATGCTGCGGGCGAAGCGTGCGGCGATTTTCGGAGCCACTTCGCGCCCCATGCGGGTGCTGCCGGTAGCGCTGACCAACGCGACACGCGGGTCATCGACCAGCGCTTCGCCAGCATCGCGACCGCCGATGATGACCTGGCTCAGGTGTGCAGGTGCATCGCTGAAGTTCTTCAGCACGCGGTCGAACAGCGCCTGACAGGCCAGGGCGGTCAGCGGGGTTTTTTCCGACGGTTTCCAGATCACCGGATTACCGCAGACCAGCGCCAGCGTGGCGTTCCAGGCCCAGACCGCTACCGGGAAGTTGAAGGCGCTGATCACCCCGACGACGCCCAGCGGATGCCAGGTTTCGCGCATGTGGTGGCCTGGACGCTCGGAAGCGATGGTCAAGCCGTACAACTGGCGGGACAGGCCGACGGCGAAATCGCAGATGTCGATCATTTCCTGAACTTCACCCAGTCCTTCCTGAGTGATCTTGCCGGCTTCCCAGGAAACCAGTTCGCCGAGGTCGGCCTTGTATTCGCGCAGAATGTCGCCCAGTTGACGCACCAATTCGCCACGGCGCGGTGCCGGGACTTTACGCCACAGTTCGAACGCATGATCTGCGCGACTGATGTGCTGCTCGACTTCAGCCGCGCCTTCCCAGTTCACGGCGGCGATCCTGCTGCCATCGATCGGCGAATGCACCGGCACTTTGCCGTTCTGGTACAGGGCCGGATTCACACCTAGACGATCAAGCAATGCGGCAACCATGGGTCACTCCTCAAGCAAAAGACAGAACACGTGCAGCCGGAAAATCACGGCTGATCAGACCTGTAGTTTTAGCTGCCCGGAGGTTACTCAACAAACGACCTTTAAGAGAGATATCATTCCGTTTATTCATGCTGTGCATTGCTGGCAATAAGAAACAAGAACCAAGGACCGCCCATGCTGAATAAACGCTACTTGCCATCGATCGCTGCGTTGCAGTGCTTCGAAGCCGTCACCCGGCACTTGAGCTTCACCCGGGCCGCCGAAGAGCTGAACCTGACCCAAAGCGCCGTGAGCAAACAGGTCGCGCAACTCGAAGAGTTGTTGCAGCACCTGCTGTTTCGCCGGGTGCGCCGCCGCCTGCAGATGACGCCGGCTGGCGATCTGTACCTGGTTGAGGTGCGAAAAATCCTCACTCAGGTCGAGATGTCGACCCATTACCTGCGTTCCTACGGTGGCGAAACAGAAGTCCTGCGGGTTTCGACGCCCCCCACCTTCGGCGCGCGCTGGCTGGTGCCGCGCCTGAAAGGCTGGCGCTTGCGGCACCCGTCGATCCACCTGGACCTGTGCAGCGAGCAGGAAGCCGACGATCTGCTGCAAGGTCGCAGCGACCTGGCGTTCTACTTCGGCCAGGGCTCACGGCCCGGTACCGAATGCCTGAAGCTGTTCGGCGAAGAGTTGGTGCCGGTGTGCGCCCCCGGCAGCCTGCCGGACACGCCATTTACCGATCCGACGCAACTGACCGACCTGGTCCTGCTGCAAAACGCTTCCCGCCCCCAGGCCTGGCATGACTGGTTCGACCACCAGGGCTACCACACCGAGCACAGCTACCACGGCCCGCGTTTCGAAACCTTCTACATGTGCATCCGCGCCGCCCAGGTTGGCTGCGGCGTGGCGCTGCTGCCACGGTTTCTGGTGGAAGAGGAACTGGCCGACGGCAAGCTGGTCATTCCCTGGCAGCATGCAATGCCCAGCAGCGATGCCTATTACCTGGCATACCCGGAGCACTCGGCGGAAGTGCCCAAGGTGCGGGACTTTGTGAAGTGGATGCTGGAGCAGATCGATAGCCCGGAGATCTCGCAAATTTAGCGTTGCACGCTGTACCTGTGGGAGCGGCGGTGCGGCGATCCGACTTGCTCGCGAAAGCGGTGTGTCAGTCACCGTAAATGTTGAACGAGAAGCCGCCTTCGCGAGCAAGCCCGCTCCCACAGGGTTCTGTTGCGAACCAAAAAATTGCTGGCAATCCCTGCCACCGATATGCGCCACTAGCGCCATTGATCAATACCGCTGCAACGCTGGAGATTCCCGTTATGAGCGAGAGTGTGTTTGCCGATCGCATCGTGCAGAACCTGCTCGACACCGACTTCTACAAACTGACGATGATGCAGGCGGTGCTGCACAACTACCCGAACGTCGAAGTCGAATGGGAGTTTCGTTGCCGTAACAGCGAGGACTTGCGCCCCTACCTGGCGGAAATCCGTTTCCAGATCGAGCGCTTGGCCGAGTTGAGCCTGAGCGCCGATCAATTGAGCTTTCTGGAGCGCATCAGCTTCCTGAAGCCGGATTTCCTGCGTTTCCTCGGGTTGTTTCGCTTCAACCTGCGCTATATCCACACCGGCATCGAAAACGGTCAGCTGTTTATCCGCCTGCGGGGCCCCTGGCTGCATGTGATCCTGTTCGAAGTACCGCTGCTGGCGCTGGTCAGCGAGGTGCGCAACCGCTATCGCTACCGCGAAGTCGTGCTGGAGCGGGCCCGCGAGCAGCTCTACCGCAAGTTCGACTGGCTGAGCGCCAACGCCAGCAGTGATGAATTGTCCGAATTGCAGGTGGCCGACTTCGGCACCCGCCGTCGCTTCTCGTATCGCGTGCAGGAAGAAGTGGTGAATGTGCTCAAGCACGATTTCCCCGGACGCTTCGTCGGCACCAGCAACGTGCACCTGTCCCGGGAGCTGGACATGAAACCGCTGGGCACCATGGCCCACGAATGGATCATGGCGCACCAGCAACTCGGCCCACGGCTGATTGACAGCCAGATCGCCGCACTCGATTGCTGGGTCCGCGAATACCGTGGCCTGCTGGGGATCGCCCTGACCGACTGCATCACCATGGACGCCTTTCTCGGCGATTTCGATCTGTTTTTCGCCAAGCTTTTCGACGGTTTGCGCCACGACTCGGGCGATCCGGTGGTCTGGGCGGAAAAAGCCATTGCCCACTATCACAAGCTCGGCATCGACCCGATGAGCAAGACGCTGACCTTCTCCGACAGCCTGACCCTGCCCAAGGCCCTGGAGATATTCCGGGCGTTGCGCGGTCGGATCAATGTCAGCTTCGGCATCGGCACCAACCTGACCTGTGATATTCCGGGTGTCGAACCGATGAGCATCGTGCTTAAAATGAGCGCCTGCAACGACCAGCCGGTGGCAAAGATTTCCGACGAGCCAGGCAAGACGCACTGCAAAGACCCGAATTTCGTCGCTTACTTGCGACACGTTTTCCAAGTACCTGCCGCCCTTTCAAGTACATCAAGCAAGGAGTGAATTCATGCAAGCCGTACAGCGTGAGATTGCTGAACAGCTCAAGGTCCAGCCGCCATTCGCCGACGAAGCCGCCCTCGAGGCCGAAGTCGCCCGGCGGGTGACCTTCATCCAGGACTGCCTGGTCAACTCCGGGCTCAAGACCCTGGTATTGGGCATCAGTGGCGGTGTCGACTCCCTGACCGCTGGCCTGCTGGCCCAACGTGCCATCCGTGAACTGCGCCAGCGCAGCGGTGATGCCGCCTACAAATTCATCGCCGTGCGCCTGCCCTACGAAACCCAGTTCGATGAGCACGACGCCCAGGCTTCGGTGGATTTCATCAAGCCGGACGAGCGCCACACCGTGAACATCGGCCCGGCGGTCAAATCCCTGGCCAATGAAGTGGCGGCCTTTGAAGGCAAACATGCGGTGTCGGTGGATTTCGTGCTCGGCAACACCAAGGCGCGCATGCGCATGGTCGCCCAGTACACCATCGCCGGCGCGACCCATGGACTGGTGATCGGCACCGATCACGCGGCAGAAGCGGTGATGGGTTTCTTCACCAAGTTCGGTGACGGCGCCTGCGACCTGGCGCCACTGAGTGGCCTGGTGAAAAACCAGGTCCGCGCCATCGCCCGCAGCTTCGGCGCGCCGGAGTCGCTGGTGGAGAAAGTCCCGACCGCCGACCTTGAAGACCTGTCGCCCGGCAAACCGGACGAAGCTTCCCACGGCGTGACCTATGCCGAGATCGATGCGTTCCTGCACGGCAATCCGGTGCGCGAGGAAGCATTCAGGATCATTTGCGACACCTACAACAAGACCCATCACAAGCGCGTGATGCCGTTTGCACCTTGAGGTGTGAGTGAATGAAAAAGCCCGCTGAAGTGTTGAGCTTCAGCGGGCTTTTTCTTTGGCCAGAACATGCGTTGATGCTTCTGGCCCCTTCGCGAGCAAGCCCGCTCCCACAGGTACTGTGTTGTCCCTGTGGGAGCGGGCTTGCTCGCGAAGAACGATGACGCGGTGTGCCTGATTACTTCAGGGTCACGGTACCTTTCATCATCGAGATGTGGCCCGGGAACGAGCAGAAGAAACCGTATTTTTCAGCGGCATCCAGCTTCGACACGTCGAAGGTCACCGAGTCGGTTTCATTGGCGCCGATGATCTTGGTGTGGGCGATCACGCGGGCGTCGCCTTCCTTCAGGTAGTTCTTGTCGATGCCGGCGCTCAGGCCGTCGGTGGCGATCGGCTGCATGTCGGCTTCTTTGCTCAGCACCCAGTTATGGCCCATGACGTTCTTCGGCAAGCTGCCGGAGTGCTTGAGTTCCACGGTAAACGTCTTACAGCTCTTGTCGATTTCAATGGCCTTCGTGTCGAAAGACATCTGGTCGGTGGAGTCGACGGTGACTTTGCACTCTGCAGCCATCAATTGGCTGCTGGCCAGTGTCAGCAGGGATACCGCAACAAGTTTGGCAAACATGGTGAATCTCCAAGGCAGGGTTAGCAGAAATGCGAATGGACAGAAGACTGCCTGAAAACTTCGCAAGTTCATATGACTTGAATCAAAAATTGTATACAACTTTCGGGCTATGGGCACGATGCAAACAATCTACCGGCCAGGCGTCTGGTCCGGCCCTATCATCAGGCCGTCCCCCCCTCTCCACCCAAAAAAGCCGGAGCACTGATCATGTCCATCAACAGCCTGTTGTGCAGTTTGCTCGCCGCCTACGCCTGCGGCGCCAGCGGAACGTACGAAACGCCGAAACACGAAGTCTAGCCCTTGGAGGGCCGTGCGCATGCCTTTACTCTGTGGCCCTGATCGACCAAGGAGCAAGGCATGTCTTTAACATCCGTTTGTGTATTTTGTGGTGCCAGCACCGGCACCAACCCGGCTTACCATGAAGCAGCCGTGGCTCTTGGCCGGGCTTTGGCCGAACGCAAGCTGACCCTGGTGTACGGCGGTGGCGCCGTGGGCCTGATGGGCATTGTCGCTGATGCGGCCCTGGCGGCCGGCGGTGAAGTGATCGGCATCATCCCGCAAAGCCTCAAGGACAAGGAAATCGGCCACAGCGGCCTGACTCGCCTGGAAGTCGTTGATGGCATGCACGCGCGCAAGGCCCGGATGGCCGAGCTCAGTGATGCCTTTATCGCGCTGCCCGGTGGCCTTGGCACCCTCGAAGAACTGTTCGAAGTCTGGACCTGGGGCCAGCTCGGCTACCACGGCAAACCGTTGGGTTTGCTGGAGGTGAACGGTTTCTACAGCAAATTGACGTCTTTTCTCGATCACATCGTCGGCGAAGGCTTCGTTCGCGGGCAGCACCGTGACATGCTGCAAGTGAGCGAGTCGCCGCAAACCCTGCTCGATGCCCTGGATGCCTGGCAACCGTCCATAGCGCCAAAATGGGCCGAGCAAAAACCCAGCTAACGGCTCGACACCGATACAGGGCAGAATATGCGCCGCTCAACCTCACCTTCGACCCCAGAGGATCGCCCATGGCCAAACCTAATTACTCCTTCGCCAAACGTCAGAGAGACTTGGCCAAGGAGCAGAAGAAAGAGGAAAAGCTTCAGCGCAAGAAAGCTACAGCTGAAGAAGCTGCCCTGAACCCTGAGGGTGAAGTGGCGGCAGGAGATGATGTTGATGCACCGAAAGACTCGGCGCCCGACGCCTGAGAACCTCCGGGCCGGTTGATCTGATCCGGCCCACCGGATCTGTGTCCGTGTAGGAGCGAGCTTGCTCGCGAAGATATCGAAGACAGCGCGTTTTTCCAGACAGGACGCGTCATCGTTGACGTCCATCGCGAGCAAGCTCGCTCCTACAGGGTGGATCGTTGTTATTCCAGTGGCATCACCGTTACCCGAACTTCCGGGTCGTGGTTCCCTCCTCCCAGTATTACCCCCCGCAATGGCGACACATCGGAAAAATCCCGGCCCCAGGCCAGGGTGATGTGCTCCAGCGCCGGTTGCACATTGTTGGTCGGGTCGAAATCCACCCACCCCAGCACCGGGCAAAACACCGATACCCAGGCGTGAGACGCATCAGCACCAATCAGCCGTGGCTGGCCCGGCGGTGGCTGGGTCAGCAAATAGCCGCTGATGTACCGTGCCGCCAACCCACGGGAGCGCACGCAAGCGAGCATCAGGTGAGCAAAGTCCTGACAGACCCCGCGTCGGCGCTCCAGCACCTCTACCAGCGGCGTCGCCACCTGTGTCGCTTCGGCATCGAAGGTGAACTCGCTGAAGATTTTCTCCATCAGCGCCTGCACGCCGAGTAGCAACGGTCGACCCGCCGGGAAGCAACTTTCGGAAAACTCCACGAAGTTTTTCTTCAAATGCACATACGGCGATTCAAACCGGTATCGGCAGGCTTCCAGCAATTGAGGCGACAGCGGCTGGCTGCTGTAGGTCAGCGCACTTCGTGTGCCTTCCCACGCCGGAGACCGGCTGAAGTCCGACACAGGTCGGGGCAACACCTCGATCGTGAGGCTGGCGTTGACCAGCAGTTCATCGTGGGGACGCTCGAACGCCAGCCGGGTCAGCGGGTTGCCGAATACATCCAGTTCATCGCGACGCGAGGTCGGCTGCGGACTGATCTGCAACTGCCGGTCGGTGCAGCGCTGCCATTCACAAGGCCGCGGCCACAAATGCGCCAGTTGCTGGGCCAGGGACACCGGGCTGTCGTAGTGATAATGGGTGTCGTGGAAAATCTGGTAGTGAGCGCTCATCAGACGGACACCGTGCGCTGGCTGACATCGTCGACATGGGCGAAGTGTCGCAGCGCCAGGCGATCGGAAACCTGCCCGCTGGCGTCAGCGATCTCTTGCAGCAGCGCGGCCAGCCCCTCGATGGCGGCGCGAACACTCGCGTCACCGAACAGCGGGTTTTCCAGGCAGCCCAGATCGAATCGCGCCAGACGCTCGACCAATTGCGGCAGTGCGGCTTCGCGCGGCACCGCAAAGTCATCATTGAGGCGCTTGAGGGTGCGCGTCACCAGTTTCAACTGGAACAACACGGCGTGAGGGTTCTGCTCGTCGAGCAACAACAGGTCGAGCACCGGGATCAGCTGCGCCACCGCCAGGTAGCGAGAACGGTAGGTGATACTGCTGTTGCCCAGTTCCAGCAACCATTCCAGCCCGGCCTGATCGAAAGCCCCGGCACCCCGCAGGAACGCCGCCAGGCTGCCGCTGAGAAATTGCAGTCGCTCGAGCCGCCGGCCAATCATCAGGAAACGCCAGCCTTCGTCCCGGGTCATGTCATCCAGGGCAAAGCCGGACAGCGCCGCCAGGGACATCACCAGACGGTTGAGGAAGTCCAGCAACTCGCCGAAATCCGGCTCTTCGGTTTCCAGCTCCATGGCTTCACGCTGCAATTCCACCAGCGCCTGCCAGTTTTCCCGCGAGAGCTTGCCGCGCACCTGCGAAGCCGCCCACTGCAAGCGTTGCAGGTTGGAACGCAGGCTGAACGGCCAGTCATCGCCGAGCAGCGCCGCCAACAAGCGTTCCGGCAACTCACCCTCATCGGGCAGCAGCATCAGCCGCTCGCCCAGATCCACCGCCGCCTGCAGGGCTTGCGGGTCGTCGCCATCGACATAGCGCGCCAGCATGATGCGCAGCAAACGGGCACTGTCGTCGCAACGTTCGCAGTAACGACCAAACCAGAACAGGTTTTCCACCACCCGCGATGGCAGGTACGGATCGCGCCGCACCAGGTCATGCACACCGATGTTGCGTTGGGCCTTCCATTGCTCGCCGCTGGGCGCACGATCGCCCAGCACCCAGGTGTCCTTGCTGGCGCCGCCGCGCTGCATCGACACCACTTCGGCATCGGCCTGGGCGGCGACCCGGGTCAAGCCACCGGGCAGCACCCGATATCCCTCGCGGCTGGCGACCGCATACACGCGCATGCCGATGGCACGAGGTTGCAACTGACCGTCTTCGGCTTGCCAGATCGGCGCCTGAGACAATTGCGCAAGTTCTTGCGCCACATAAGCGTATGGCCGTGCCTGCATGCGCTCGGCGAGCTCCTGGCGCTGTTTTTCACTCAAGTCACGGCCAAATACCGGTGCAAAGCTCTGGGACGGAAACGCCGGCTTGATCAGCAGTTCCGGCAGTTTTTCCAGGGCCTGGGCCAATACCGGCGCCTCGCCGCACCACCAGGTGGCGATGGACGGCAGGATCAGTTCTTCGCCGAACAGGAATTGATTGATCTTCGGCAGGAAACCCAACAGACCGGGCGACTCCAGCACACCGCTGCCCAGAGCGTTGGCCACCAGCACCCGCCCCTGCCGCACAGCCTCAAGCAGCCCCGGCACCCCCAGGGCCGAGTCGGTACGCAGCTCCAGCGGGTCGCAGAAATCATCGTCGAGCCGGCGCATGATCGCGTGGACCCGGCGCAGGCCACTGAGGGTCTTCAGGTAGACCGTGGCGTCGCGCACCGTCAGGTCGCCGCCCTCCACCAGTGGGTAGCCAAGCTGTCGAGCGAGGTACAGATGTTCAAAATAGCTTTCGTTGAAACGCCCCGGCGTCAGTAGCACGACCAGTGGCGCGTCCCCGTCACTCGGGGCCTGACGAGCCAGCGTTTCCTGCAAGGTGCGGAAGAACCCGGCCAGGTGTTGCACTTTCAGATCGCGGTACAACTCGGGAAAGGCCCGGGACACAATCGTGCGGTTTTCCAGCGCATACCCGGCACCCGAAGGCGCCTGGGTACGATCCGCCGTGACCCACCAGCGGCCATCGGGTGTGCGCGCCAGATCCACGGCATACAGATGCAGAAAGACCCCGTCAGGCGGGCTGATGCCCTGACAGGGCCAAAGAAAATTATTGTGACCGAACACCAGTTCCGCCGGCAGCAACCCCTCGGCAATCAGGCGCTGTGGCCCGTACAGGTCAGCCAGCACGGCATTGAGCAACCTGGCCCGTTGTGCGATGCCGACCGCCAGGCGCTCCCACTCATCATCAGCGATGATATGCGGCAGCAGGTCCAGCTCCCATGGCCGGTCAGCGCCCTTGGGATCGGCATAAACGTTATAGGTAACGCCGTTTTCCTGAATCTGCCGGGTCAGCAGGGCCTGACGCTGCACCAATTGCGCCGGCGTGCTGCGTTGCAACTGCTCGAACAGCCGGCGCCAGTGCGGGCGCACGGCGCCACAGTCGTCGAGCAGTTCATGATAGGTGCCCGCCGTCAGCGGGTAGCGGTCTAGCAGGTCAGGCATGGAAAGCTCGGCAGACAGCAATGAATGGTCAGACTAACGCAGGCTCGTGACGCCCGGATATACGAAAAATCCGAGCGTCGCGCACGGTTCAGAAACGTCGCAAATCGAGTGTCATCGGTAGCTCGTCGTTAATTTCCATGTTGGGTACAGGAAGCTTCCCTGGCGTGTGTCCGATACGGAAGAAACGCGCCATGCGCCGGCTCTCGGCCTCGTTGGCATTGACCGGCAAGCTGTCGTAATTGCGCCCGCCCGGATGAGCGACGTGGTACTGGCAGCCGCCCAGCGATCGCTGCATCCAGGTATCGAGCAGGTCAAATACCAGCGGCGCATGGACCGGGATGGTCGGTTGCAGGCAGTTGGCCGGTTGCCAGGCTCGAAAGCGTACGCCGGCCACGAACTCGCCGACCCGCCCCGTGGGCTGCAACGGCACCGGGATACCATTACAGGTCAGCAGATATCGCTGGGGCGGCAAGCCGCTGAGCTTGACCTGCAAACGCTCCAGCGACGAATCCACGTAACGCACCGTACCGCCCATGGCGCCCTCTTCACCCAGCACGTGCCAGGGCTCGAGCGCCTGGCGCAGTTCCAGCGCGATACCACTGACGGCGTAATCGCCAACCTTGGGAAAACGGAACTCCAGATGCGCGGCGAACCATTCGGCCCGCACCGGATAACCGGCGGCGTTGAGGTCGACGATGACATCGGCGAAGTCTTGCTCGATAAAGTGCGGCAACAGGAAGCGATCGTGCAGCTCCGTGCTCCAGCGCGCCAGTTTCTGCGGTGCATAGGGCTCGCGCCAGAACCGCGCCACCAGCGCCCGCAGCAACAACTGTTGCGCCAGGCTCATGCGGGCGTGGGGCGGCATCTCGAACGCACGCAGCTCCAGCAATCCGAGACGTCCGGTGGCACCGTCCGGCGAATAGAGTTTGTCGATGCAGAACTCGGCGCGGTGGGTGTTGCCGGTCACATCGATCAGCAGGTTGCGCAGCAGTCGATCCACCAGCCATGGCGGACATTCCTCACCCGCTTCAGGCATTTGCGCGAAGGCAATTTCCAGTTCGTACAAGGCATCGTTGCGTGCTTCGTCGACCCGCGGTGCCTGGGACGTCGGGCCGATGAACAATCCGGAAAACAGGTAGGACAGCGACGGATGGTTGTGCCAGTAGCTGATCAGGCTGCGCAGCAGATCCGGGCGACGCAGAAACGGCGAGTCCCCCGGGGTCGCGCCACCCAGCACGAAATGGTTACCGCCTCCCGTACCGGTGTGCCGACCGTCGATCATGAATTTCTCAGTGGTCAGCCGGGTCTGGCGCGCTTCTTCGTAAAGGAATTCAGTGCGCTCGACCAATTCATCCCAGGTTGCGGACGGCTGCACGTTGACTTCGATCACCCCCGGATCCGGGGTGATACGGAAGTTGCTCAGGCGTGGATCGCTCGGCGGCTCGTAGCCCTCCAGCAATACCGGGCACATCAGCTCTTCAGCGGTGGCTTCGATGGCAGCGACCAGTTCGAGGTAATCCTCGACCCGCTCCAGCGGTGGCATGAACAGGTACAAACGGCCTTCCCGCGCCTCGGCGCAGAACGCCGTGCGGGTCAGCCAGTCGGCGGATTCATCGATCTTCGGTACGCGCTCCTGCACCTCGGCAGTCTCGCCCCGGCTTTGCAGTTGCGCGGTGTCGGGCAGCGGCGGGAAATCCTGATTCGGGTCTCGCGGATGAATAAACGGATATTCCGCCGCTTTCACCCACGGCTGCGAACCCAGCGGCAAGCGATAACCCAGCGGCGAGTCCCCCGGCACCAGTCGGCAGTGCTCATCGCGCAGATACCAGCGGCCGCTCTGCCACTGATCGCCCTTGGCGGTGCGCGCCAGCGGAAGGACCTGGCCGATGACCTTGTCCAGGCCTTGACTGAAGACCTTGCGCAGACGCGCACGCTCCAAAGGCTCTTCCAGGCGCGAATCTTCGGCGCTGACGTTTTGCGGCAACATCCCTTCGCGCCAGAGGTAATAAAAATTGTCTTCGTAGGCTGGAAACACAAAGCGTGTCGGAATGTTCAAACGCTCGGCCACGCTTGCCAGAAAACGCCCGGCCAGTGCGCCATCGACACCGTAGTCTTCCTGTTCATCGGCGATCAGCGCGCTGTTGTGCCAGATCGGCACGCCGTCACGGCGCCAATAGCAATTGAGCGACCAGCGCGGCAGTTGCTCGCCGGGGTACCACTTGCCCTGCCCGAAATGCACCAGCCCCTTGGGCGCGTAGTGTCTACGCAGGCGCTGGAACAGCTCGGCGGACAGCCGCCGTTTATCCGGCCCCAGTGCCGTGGTGTTCCACTCGGCGCCGTCCGGGTCATCAATGGACACGAAGGTCGGCTCGCCGCCCATGGTCAGGCGCACATCGCCTTCCAGCAAATCGGCATCGATCTGTCGGCCCAGGGCTTGAATCGCCAGCCATTGGTCGTCGGTGTAGGGCTTGGTGACCCGTGGTGCTTCCCAAACCCGCTCCACAGACATTTCGTGGCTGAATTCACACTCGCACGGTTCCACCAGGCCACTGATCGGCGCCGCAGAGGACGGATCGGGACTACAGGCCAACGGAATATGTCCTTCACCGGCAAACAGCCCGGAGGTCGCATCCAGGCCGATCCAGCCGGCACCGGGCAAGTACACCTCGCACCAGGCGTGCAGGTCAGTGAAATCCACTTCGGTGCCGGACGGGCCGTCAAGACTTTTGACGTCGGCGGTCAGCTGGATCAGGTAGCCCGATACGAAACGCGCCGCCAGTCCCAGGTTGCGCAACAGTTGCACCAGCAACCAGGCGGAATCGCGGCACGAACCGGAGGCCTGTTCGAGGGTGTGTTCAGGTGTTTGTACGCCGGGCTCCATGCGAATCAGGTAGTCGATGTCTTCGCTCAGGCGCTGGTTGAGCGCGACGAGAAAATCCACGGCAGGCAACGGCGTGCGGTCGATGCCGTCCAGATAGGCCTTGAACTTCGGCGTCAGGGGCAGGGTTTCCAGGTACGGCGCCAGTTCCTTGCGCTCGTCGGCGGCATAGGTAAAAGGGATTTTTTCCGCGTAGGGCTCAAGGAAGAAATCAAACGGATTGAAGATCGCCATCTCAGCCAGCAGGTCGACTTCGATCCGCAGCTCTTCAGTCTTCTCCGGGAACACCAGCCGCGCCAGATAATTGCCTTGAGGATCCTGCTGCCAGTTGATGAAGTGCTGCTCGGGCGAGACTTTCAGCGAATAGGACAGAATCCGCGTGCGGCTGTGAGCGGCGGGACGCAGGCGAACAATCTGCGGGCCAAGCTCGACAGCGCGGTCATAGCGGTAATGCGTGACATGGTGCAATGCGACATGAATCGACACGGCGTGCCTCCTGCGAGCCTTGAGCGTTTTGGAAAGCGCGCAAGACTTATGCCATCCAGCAACGCTGGCGCTTTCCTCGGTTGCCTGAGGCAGTACAGCACCAAAATCGGGCGATGCGCAGAATTGGCTTGCAAGAGTTGCACGTATTTGTGGCGTTCAGTTGCATAGTCGCCGCCAAACCCGGCCTCTTCGCGAGCAAGCCCGCTCCCACAGGGGGGAATGCATTTCATTGTGGGAGCGGGCTTGCTCGCGAAGAGGCCAGTTGCCACACCCCACTTTCAGGCTGTGATACAGCTTTTACTCCTCCAGAAACGCAAAACGCCAACCCGAAGGTTGGCGTTCTGTTCAGCGCAGGCGCGGCTTAGCGCGGCACGACCGGCTTGCGAGCCGGCTTCGGCCCCTTGCCCTTGGCCGCTTCCTTGCGCTCCTTGGCCGCCTGCTGGTTGCGGGCGAACGCCGCAGCCTTGGCCTGTTCGCGCTTGTCCCACGGATTGCCGCCATCGCTGGCACGCGGTGGCAGGCCAGTGTGCTGGGTGAGGATCTTGGTGGTCTTTTCCTTGGCCACTTTATGGCTGCCGGCCGGCGTCGAATTCTTGCGACGGGCGCTCTGGTAGCTGTCGGTCGATGGCTGGTGCAAAGGAATCAACTGGTTCTTGCCCGGCCCGATCAGGTCGGCGCGGCCCATGCGGGTCAGAGCCTCACGCAGCATCGGCCAGCCTTTCGGGTCGTGATAACGCAAGAACGCCTTGTGCAGACGACGCTGCTCTTCGCTCTTGACGATGGTCACCGCGTCACTCTTGTAGGTGACCTTGCGCAGCGGGTTCTTGCCCGAGTGGTACATCGCGGTGGCGGTGGCCATCGGCGACGGGTAGAACGCCTGCACCTGGTCGGCACGGAAGCCGTTGCCCTTGAGCCACAGGGCCAGGTTCATCATGTCTTCGTCGGTGGTGCCCGGGTGGGCGGCGATGAAGTACGGAATCAGGTACTGCTCTTTCCCGGCTTCCTTCGAATACTTCTCGAACATGCGCTTGAACTTGTCATAGCTGCCGATGCCCGGTTTCATCATCTGGTTGAGCGGACCTTCCTCGGTGTGTTCCGGGGCGATCTTCAGGTAGCCACCGACGTGGTGGGTCACCAGTTCCTTGACGTACTCCGGCGACTCGACCGCCAGGTCATAGCGCAGGCCGGAAGCGATCAGGATTTTCTTCACACCCGGCAACTCACGGGCACTGCGGTACAGCTGGATCAGCGCCGAGTGGTCGGTGTTCAGGTTCGGGCAGATGCCAGGGAACACACACGATGGCTTGCGGCACGCGGATTCGATTTCCGGGCTCTTGCAGGCGATGCGGTACATGTTCGCGGTCGGGCCGCCGAGGTCGGAGATCACGCCGGTAAAACCCGGGACCTTGTCGCGAATCTCTTCGATTTCGCGAATGATCGATTCGTGGGAACGGTTCTGGATGATCCGGCCTTCGTGCTCGGTGATCGAGCAGAAGGTGCAGCCGCCGAAGCAGCCACGCATGATGTTCACCGAGAAACGGATCATCTCGTAGGCCGGGATCTTTTCCTTGCCGTACGCCGGGTGCGGAATGCGCTGATAAGGCATGCCGAACACGTAGTCCATTTCTTCGGTGGTCATCGGAATCGGTGGCGGGTTGAACCAGACGTCCACTTCGCCGTGCTTCTGCACCAAGGCGCGGGCGTTGCCCGGGTTGGTCTCCAGGTGCAGCACGCGGTTGGCGTGGGCGTAGAGCACCGCGTCGTTGCGGACCTTTTCCACCGACGGCAAACGGATAACGGTCTTGTCGCGGGTCATGCGCGGGCTGGCCAGGATCTGCACGACCTTGGCTTCCTGCGGATCCTCGACCGGGCCCTTCTCCTGCTCGATGGCGCAGGCGGCGGTGTCCTGGGTGTTGACGTACGGGTTGATGATCTTGTCGATCTTGCCCGGACGGTCGATACGCGTGGAATCGACCTCGTACCAGCCTTGCGGCGTGTCACGACGGATGAACGCGGTGCCGCGCACGTCGGTGATGTCTTCGATCTTGTGACCATAGGACAGGCGCTGGGCAACCTCGACGATGGCCCGCTCGGCGTTGCCGTACAGCAGGATGTCGGCGCTGGCGTCGATCAGGATCGAGTTACGCACACGGTCCTGCCAGTAATCGTAGTGAGCGATGCGGCGCAGCGACGCTTCGATGCCGCCGAGGACGATCGGCACGTGCTTGTAGGCTTCCTTGCAGCGCTGGCTGTACACCAGGCTGGCGCGGTCCGGACGCTTGCCGGCCAGGCCACCCGGCGTGTAGGCATCGTCGGAACGGATTTTCTTGTCGGCGGTGTAGCGGTTGATCATCGAGTCCATGTTGCCGGCCGCGACACCGAAGAACAGGTTCGGCTCGCCGAGCTTCATGAAGTCGTCTTTGGACTGCCAGTTCGGCTGGGCAATGATCCCGACGCGGAAGCCCTGGGACTCCAGCAGCCGGCCGATGATCGCCATGCCGAACGACGGGTGGTCGACGTACGCATCACCGGTGACGATGATGATGTCGCAGGAATCCCAGCCGAGCTGATCCATCTCCTCCCTGCTCATGGGCAGGAACGGCGCTGGCCCGAAACATTCGGCCCAGTACTTGGGATAGTCAAATAACGGCTTGGCTGCTTGCATGTCGATAACCGGTGTTGGCTTTCATTGAATTTCGCGGGCGCGGAATATAGCACAAATTTTGACCAATTCCGACGGCTGTGGTCGGAAATTGCGTGCACCCCATGTGGGAGCGGGCTTGCTCCGGGCGGCGCTCCGACGAAGGCGGGGTGTCAGTCGATATTGATGTTGCCTGACACTCCGCCTTCGCGAGCAAGCCCGCTCCCACAGGTTATTCGTCGTCATCGAAGTTGTAGCTACCCGGCGCCAGGTTCTCGAAACGGGTGTATTTACCGATGAAGGCCAGACGGATAAAACCGATCGGGCCGTTCCGCTGCTTGCCGATGATGATCTCGGCAATGCCCTTGTGCTCGGTTTCCGGGTGATACACCTCGTCGCGATAAACGAACATGATCACGTCGGCGTCCTGCTCGATCGCTCCGGATTCCCGCAAGTCGGAGTTCACCGGACGCTTGTTCGGCCGCTGTTCCAGGGAACGGTTGAGCTGCGAGAGCGCCACCACCGGGCAGTTGAATTCCTTGGCCAGGGCTTTCAGGGATCGGGAGATCTCGGAAATCTCGTTGGTCCGGTTGTCACCGCTGGAGCCCGGGATCTGCATCAATTGCAGGTAGTCGATCATGATCAGGCCGACATCGCCATGCTCACGCACCAGGCGGCGGGTCCGGGCGCGCATTTCCGACGGGCTGATGCCCGCGGTATCGTCAATGAACAGCTTGCGGTCGTTGAGCAGGTTGACCGCCGAGGTCAGGCGCGGCCAGTCGTCGTCTTCCAGTTGACCGGAACGGACCTTGGTCTGGTCGATGCGCCCCAGGGACGACAACATACGCATGATCAGCGATTCGCCTGGCATCTCGAGGGAGTAAACCAGGACAGCCTTCTCGCTGCGCAATACGGCGTTTTCCACCAGGTTCATCGCAAAGGTGGTTTTACCCATGGACGGACGGCCGGCGACGATGATCAAGTCGGCCGGTTGCAGGCCGCTGGTCTTCTCGTCGAGGTCGGTGTAGCCGGTGGACAGGCCTGTAATGGCGTTGTCGGTGTTGAACAGGGTGTCGATGCGGTCGATGGCCTTGGTCAGCAGGTCGTTGACGCCCACCGGGCCACCGGTCTTTGGTCGGGCCTCGGCGATCTGGAAAATCTGGCGTTCGGCTTCGTCGAGAATCTCGGCGGCGGTGCGACCTTCCGGGTTGAAAGCGCTATCGGCGATTTCAGTGCTGATACCGATCAACTGGCGCAGTGTCGCCCGTTCACGAACGATCTGCGCATAAGCCTTGATGTTGGCGACGGATGGCGTGTTTTTCGCCAGCTCACCGAGGTAACCGAGGCCGCCGACTTGCGAAGTCTGACCTTCCTTGTCCAGTTGTTCGGACAGGGTCACGACGTCGATCGGCATGTTCTGATCGGCCAGCTTGGCGATCGCACGGAAAATCAGGCGGTGGTCATGTCGATAGAAATCGCCGTCAGAGACTTGATCGAGCACGCGTTCCCAGGCGTTGTTGTCCAGCATCAGACCACCGAGCACGGCCTGTTCGGCCTCGATGGAGTGCGGCGGCACCTTCAGGGCGGCGGTTTGCAGATCGTATTGCTCGGGAGCGGAGATATCGTTCATGGCCACTTGTGTTTTGGGTGATGAAAAGCAGGGGGTTCAGAAAGACAAAGGGCACGACCTGTAAACAGGATCGTGCCCGATGTTACCGGCAAGCACCCGAGGGTGCCAGCCGACAAGTGCTGCTTAAGCTGCTACCACGACAACGCGTACGGTGGCTTCAACTTCGGCGTGCAGGTGCACGGCTACGTCGAATTCGCCTACGTTGCGGATGGTGCCGTTCGGCAGACGAACTTCGCTCTTCTGCACTTCAACGCCGGAGGCGGTCAGTGCGTCAGCGATGTCGTGAGTACCGATCGAACCGAACAGCTTGCCTTCGTCGCCAGCGGTGGCAGTGATGGTCACTTCCAGCTCGGCCAGTTGGGCAGCGCGGCTTTCAGCCGATGCTTTGCGATCTGCTGCAGCTTTTTCCAGCTCGGCACGACGCTCTTCGAACGCAGCCAGGTTGGCTGGGGTCGCAGCGGTAGCTTTGCCGTAAGGCAGCAGGTAGTTACGACCGTAACCAGCCTTAACGTTCACTTTGTCACCCAGGTTGCCCAGGTTGGTGACTTTTTCCAGAAGGATCAGTTGCATGTGAAAATCCTCTTAACTTTTAACCTTCACCGTTCGCGTTATCGGCATCTTTCGGTGCCGAACGACCGCGAAAATCAATCAGGCTGTCGACGATGGCCAGGACCACCAGCAACGGATAGATCAGCTGCATGAACAGCAACAGCGTCACGTACAACCCCACCAGCCAGAACCTGGCCAGTCGCTTCTGCGCCACCAGCCCGTGAATCAGGGCCAGCCCGGCGAACACCAGCGGTACGCTGCACAACGGCGTCAACATGGCCATCTGCGAGCCGATGTTCGGCCCCAGAAGCATGCACGCCAGCAGCAACATCGCCGGCAACAGCGGGAAGCGGATGGCGCGAAACTCGCGACCAAAACCGCCCGGGTTGTACAACAACGCCTGCCAGTAGCGCCCGACAAGCAGGCTCAGCAAGCTGACGATTTGCAACAACGCCGCAATCAGGCCGGTCAGGACCGGTGCAATCAGGGACGCGAAACGCGCTTGTTCGTCTACCGACATCTTCTGGTAGACATCACCGAGTAGCGACGGCATGACCTTGATCAAAGCCTGCGCCAGCATCTCGATCTGGGGAGCAAAAGCTGTCCCCAACACCACTGAAAACACCACTCCCATCGCTATGCTGACCAGCAGCACGCGGTTCCAGGACTCGCTTGCGCGCAAAACCAACGCAAGGCTCGCAGACCCCAGCAGCACCAGAAGTGCCCGTGGGTCGTCGGAGTACAGCCACCAGACCAATGCCGGCAGCAGTCCCAGAGCAAGAACGCCCAGGGCGTCCCTCAATCCGCGCCGCAGGAGCACAAGGCATCCGGCGGCAGCACCCAACCAATACAACAACGGCATCGCCGCGCATCCAGCCACTACGAGAGTGGCCTGCATACGGCCGCGCATGATGAACTCAGCTATGGCCCGCATGCATTCAATCCTTTGCTACGAGTCGACTGCCCGGTCTCAGCGGCCGTGGCTGTCGGTGTAGGCCAGCAGGGCCAGGAAGCGGGCGCGCTTGATAGCGGTGGCCAGCTGACGCTGATAACGAGCTTTGGTACCGGTGATGCGGCTTGGAACGATTTTGCCGGTCTCGGATACGTAGGCTTTCAGGGTGTTGAGATCTTTGTAATCGATCTCTTTCACGTCTTCAGCGGTGAAGCGGCAGAATTTACGACGACGGAAGAAACGTGCCATTTGATAGGCTCCTTAAAAGGTCCGTGGATTACTCGTCAGCGTTATCGCTGTTGTCGCTGTCATCACTGTCAACGCTTTCAGCGCCTTCGTGCTCAGGACGGTCGCGACGCTCACGGCGCTCACTGCGGTTTTCTTCAGCCTTGAGCATCTCGGACTGGCCGGTAACGGCTTCGTCGCGACGGATGACCAGGTTACGGATCACTGCATCGTTGTAGCGGAAGTTGTCTTCCAGCTCGGCCAGGGCCTTGCCAGTGCACTCAACGTTCAGCATCACGTAGTGAGCCTTGTGAACATTGTTGATTGCGTAGGCCAGTTGACGACGGCCCCAATCTTCCAGACGGTGGATTTTGCCGCCGTCTTCTTCGATCAGCTTGGTGTAACGCTCAACCATGCCGCCGACTTGCTCGCTTTGATCCGGGTGGACCAAAAAGATGATTTCGTAATGACGCATGAATGCTCCTTACGGGTTGTAGCCTGCCGCTCAAAAGCGGTCAGACAAGGAGTGAATGACACTTATGGACTTGCGTGGGTAAGGCACATGAATGCCTGCCGTCACAGCAAGGGGCGCAATTGTAGAGAAGGGGCGAGGGAGGCGCAAGGTAATTGGTGATTATTTGAACAAACCTCGACACCCAAAAGCACTGTAGGAGCGAGCTTGCTCGCGAAGGTCGTCAACGATAACGAGGGGAAGCTGATGCCCCGCGGTGATCTTGAGTCCTTCGCGAGCAAGCTCGCTCCTACAAGTCGGTCGTGCGCCAATCAGGCTTTCTTGGCGGCCGCCGCAGCTTTCGCACCACGCTGACGCCGCGCCTCGAACAGGCACACGCCAGTCGCTACCGACACGTTGAGACTGCTGACGCTACCGGCCATCGGCAGATGCACCAGGTAGTCACAATGCTCGCGGGTCAGGCGACGCATGCCCTTGCCTTCGGCACCCATGATCAGGATGGTCGGCCCGGTGAGATCCTGGTCATACAGACTGACTTCGGCCTCCCCCGCCGTACCGACAACCCACAAGCCACGCTGCTGGAGCTTTTCCAGGGTGCGCGCCAGGTTGGTCACGGCCACCAGCGGAATCACTTCCGCCGCACCGCAGGCAACCTTTCGCACTACCGGCGTCAGGGTCGCGGACTTGTCCTTCGGCACGATCACAGCCAGTGCACCCGCCGCATCGGCAGAACGCAGGCAGGCGCCGAGGTTGTGCGGATCGGTCACGCCGTCGAGCACCAGCAACAACGGGGCGCCCTCGGTACGATCAAGCAGTTCGTCGAGCATCGCCTCGCCCCAGACCTGGCTAGGACTTACGTCCGCCACCACGCCCTGGTGCACGCCTTCAACCCAGGCGTCCATTTCACGACGCTCGGCCTGGCCGATCTGGACACGGTTTTCGTTGGCCAGTTCGATCAACGTCTGCACCCGCGGATCACCGCGACCTTCGGCCAGCCAGATCTGCTTTACGCGTTTCGGGTGATGACGCAACAACGCTTCTACAGCGTGTACGCCGTAGATCTTTTCCAACTGACTCATGGCTTGGCCTTAGGTTTACGCGCCCCGCCAGTCTTGGCTGGAGCCGAGCCCGCTTTTGGCGGACCTTTACGATGTTTGCTCGGTTTGGCTGGTTTGCCGCCGACAGCCTTGTCAGGCGCCGACCGGCTGGTCTTTCCCCCAGACGCCGCTTTACCGCCGCTTTTCGCACCGGCCAGCAACGCCTGTTTCATTTCACGACTCTTGCGCACTTCGGCGTTTTTCGCCGCCGCATCGCTTGGGCGATAGGCCTCGACAGCCTTTTCCTTGGCAGGACGACGACCGGTTTTCGCCGGGGCCGGTTCTGCGACTGTTTTTGTAGAGAGGGCCGCAGGTGCTGCCGCTTCCGTGCCACGCTTTTTGCGACCGATCGGCGCGCTGATGGTTTTTTCAGCCATCTCGAAGTCGATCTTGCGTTCGTCGAGGTCGACGCGCATGACCCGCACTTCCACGGTGTCGCCAAGGCGGAAACTGCGACCGGTACGCTCACCGGCCAGGCGGTGGTGCACAGGATCGAAGTGGTAGTAATCGCCCGGCAGCGCAGTGACGTGCACCAGGCCTTCGACGTAGATATCGGTCAGCTCGACGAACAGACCAAAACCGGTCACCGCGGTGATCACGCCCGGGAACGATTCGCCAACGCGATCCTTCATGAACTCGCACTTGAGCCAGTTCACCACGTCGCGGGTCGCTTCGTCGGCACGGCGCTCGCTCATCGAGCACTGCTCGCCGAGCTGCTCCAGGGCCGCTTCGTCGTACGGATAGATGCGCGCCTTCGGAATCGTCATCGCACCGGCACGACGAACGTGCGGGGTGTCCTGCTTCGAATGGATCACGCTGCGAATCGCCCGGTGCGTGAGCAAGTCCGGGTAGCGGCGGATCGGCGAAGTGAAGTGCGTGTACGCCTCGTAATTCAGGCCGAAGTGGCCTTGGTTATCGGCGCTGTACACCGCCTGGCTCAACGAACGCAGCATGACGGTCTGGATCAGGTGGAAATCCGGACGATCCTTGATACCGGCCAGCAGTGCCTGGTAATCCTTCGGCGACGGACCATCCTTGCCTTTGTGCAGGGACAGGCCGAGCTCGCCGAGGAAGGCGCGCAGCTTTTCCAGGCGCTCCGGTGGCGGACCATCGTGAACGCGATACAGCGCAGGGATTTCGTGCTTTTTCAGGAACTCGGCGGTGGCCACGTTGGCCGCCAGCATGCATTCCTCGATCAGCTTGTGCGCATCGTTGCGAATGGTCGGCCGGATTTCGGCGATCTTGCGCTCGGAACCGAAGATGATCCGGGTTTCCTGGGTTTCGAAATCGATCGCGCCACGTACGTGACGGGCGGCCAGCAATACCTTGTACAGCGAGTAGAGCTGCTTGAGGTGCGGCACCACGTCGGTGTATTCACCGCGAAGCTTGCGCGCCTCGGTGGCTTTCGGCGTTTCCAGCATCGCGCTGACCTTGTTGTAGGTCAGGCGGGCATGGGAGTGGATCACCGCTTCGTAGAAGCAGTAGTCGGTCATCTCGCCGGATTTGGAGATGGTCATCTCGCAAACCATGGCCAAGCGATCGACTTGCGGGTTCAGCGAGCACAAACCGTTGGACAGCTGCTCAGGCAGCATCGGAATCACGCGCTCGGGGAAGTACACCGAGTTGCCGCGAACCTGCGCCTCGGCATCCAGCGCCGAACCGAGCTTCACGTAGCTGGATACGTCGGCAATCGCCACGTACAGCTTCCAGCCGCCGGAGAACAGGCGCAGCTTGCCCGGACGGGCTTCGCAGTAGACCGCGTCATCGAAGTCGCGGGCATCTTCGCCGTCGATGGTGACGAACGGCAGATGACGCAGGTCGATACGCTTCTCTTTGTCTTTCTCTTCGACTTCCGGCTTGAGCTTGCCGGCTTCCTTGAGCACGGCCTCGGGCCAGACGTGGGGAATGTCATAGGTACGCAGGGCAACGTCGATCTCCATGCCCGGCGCCATGTAATTACCCACGACTTCAACCACGTCGCCTTGCGGCTGGAAGCGTGGCGTCGGCCAGTGAGTGATCTTCACTTCGACGAACTGACCGATCTGCGCGTTGGCGTTACGGCCCGGTGTGACCAGCACTTCCTGCTGGATCTTCGGGTTGTCGGCAACGACGAAACCGATACCGCCCTCTTCGAAGTAGCGACCGACGATGCTTTCGTGGGCGCGGGACACCACTTCGACGATCATGCCTTCGCGGCGACCGCGACGGTCCAGGCCGGATACACGGGCCAGGGCACGGTCACCGTCGAACACCAGACGCATCTGCGCCGGGCTCATGAACAGGTCGTCACTGCCGTCGTCCGGCACCAGGAAGCCGAAGCCGTCGCGGTGACCGCTGATGCGGCCCAGGATCAGGTCGAGCTTGTCCACCGGCGCATAAGTGCCGCGACGGGTATAGATGAGTTGAGCATCGCGCTCCATGGCGCGCAGGCGGCGGCGCAGGGCTTCGATCTGGTCTTCTGTGGTCAGACCAAACTCTTCGACCAGTTGCTCGCGGTTAGCAGGCGAACCTCGATCAGCAAGGTGCTGAAGGATCAGTTCGCGGCTAGGAATGGGGTTTTCATATTTTTCCGCTTCACGAGCGGCCTCGGGATCGAGGGACTGCCAATCGGCCATTAGAGAGTTTTCACCTTGTCTATATGCGGGTTAGTTTGGCATAGGCGTAATGAAACGGGAAATTTCAAGCTAAGACGACCCATCTAAAGCCCTGTATCGACACCTCAAAGCTGAATTGCAGACCGCTGGTGAATTTTTTCAGGTTTTTTTGAGGCCGGGGGTTTACAGTTAAAAAGACGCTCCGTATAGTGCGCGCCATCGACGACGCAGACGTTGCCGATAATGCCCAGATGGTGAAATTGGTAGACACGCCAGCTTCAGGTGCTGGTGACCTTACGGTCGTGGAAGTTCGAGTCTTCTTCTGGGCACCAATTTCGAGCTTGAGACTAGATCAATTTCAAGGCTCACACAAAAACCCGCGAAAGCGGGTTTTTGCATTTTGGGCCCCTGGTTTATTAATTTTAAAATCAGGGGTTTACAGATCAAAACGCTCTCCGTATAGTGCGCCACATCAACAGCGGCAACGCTGAAGATGAATGCCCAGATGGTGAAATTGGTAGACACGCCAGCTTCAGGTGCTGGTGGCCTTACGGCCGTGGAAGTTCGAGTCTTCTTCTGGGCACCAATTCAAATTCAAGGTTACGGCCTTGGATTTCACAAAAACCCGCGAAAGCGGGTTTTTGCGTTTCTGGCATTTGAAAACACGTCTCCCCCCCTCTCCCTGTAGGAGCGAGCTTGCTCGCGATGCATGCTCAGGCGACGCATTTCTTCAGACAACCCTCGATTACGTTCACGTCCATCGCGAGCAAGCTCGCTCCTACAAGGGATGTGAGCCAATTAGCAAACATATGCCAGCCACCGCAAGGCGCATTTGAGAAACAATATCGTTTATCATTGTTGCAAGTTTTTGCAATGCGACAGTGAGGAACCCTGCGAATGATGTTTCGAAATACCCTGCGCCGCGGCCTGACCATTACCCTGCTTGGCCTGGCACTCGCCACTCCCCTCACCCAAGCCGCCGACCCGGTTTCCCTGACTCTCTACAACGGCCAACACAAGGAAGTCGGCGACGCAGTCGCCAAAGCCTTCGAAGCCAAGACCGGCATCCACGTCAATGTGCGCAAAGGCAGCAGCAATCAGCTCGCCAGTCAGATCGTCGAAGAGGGCGATCGCTCCCCCGCCGACGTCATCTACACCGAAGAGTCGCCGCCACTGAACAAACTCGGCGAACAAGGCCTGCTGGCCAAGACGGATGACGCCACACTGGCCGTTCTGCCCAAGGAATACGTGGCCGGCAACGGCACCTGGATTGGCGTGACCGCCCGGGTGCGCGTCGTCGCCTTCAACCCGAAGCTGATCGATGAAAAAGACTTGCCCGCCTCGGTGATGGATTTCTCCAACCCCAAATGGCAAGGCAAAGTCGGCTTCGTGCCCACCAGCGGCGCCTTCCAGGAACAGGCCGTCGCGATCATCAAGGTGCACGGCATGGACGCCGCCGAAGAATGGCTGACCGGACTGCGCGCATTCGGCAAAACCTACAGCAACAACATGGTTGCACTGAAAGCCGTGGAAAATGGCGAAGTGGCCACTGTGTTGGTCAACAACTACTACTGGTTCGCCCTGCAGCGTGAAAAAGGCCAGCTCGACTCGAAGCTGCATTACTTCACAGGCGGCGATGTCGGCGGGCTCATCACCGTTTCCAGTGCAGCAGTCCTCAAATCCAGCAAACACCCCCAGGAAGCACAGCAATTGCTCGCCTATATGGCCAGCGAGGAAGGCCAGCGCGTGATCACCCAGACCACCGCCGAATACCCTCTGCACAAAGGCATGGAATCTGATCGCGGGCTCAAGCCATTCAGCGAACTGCAGGCGCCGAACGTGACGCCAGCCGACCTCGGCAATGCCGAAGAAGCCCTGGACCTGGAACGCGACGTTGGCTTGAACTGATGAGCGCATCGCTATCTGTCGCCAGCCTGCGCCGCAAGCGTCCCCCCATAGGGTTGGTGTTGCCGGTATTGCTGCTGGTCGTACTCAGCTTCCTGCCGCTGGCCTATGTCGGACTCAAAGCCTGGCAAGCAGGCTGGGCCCAAGCCTTGCACCTGCTGTGGCGGCCCTACGTATTCGGCCTGCTGCGCAACACCCTTGCATTGATGCTGGGCGTCACCCTCGCCTGCGGCGTGATCGGCCTGTCACTGGCGTGGCTGCTCGAACGCAGCAATCTGGCGGGACGCAGGATTTGGGGTGTAATCCTGTGCCTGCCGTTTGCCGTACCGGCCTTTGTCAGCAGCTTCACCTGGGTTTCGCTGAGCGCGCACTTTGAGGGGCTCGGCGGGGCGATCCTGGTGATGAGCCTGTCCAAGTACCCGCTGATTTTTCTGCCTGTGGCGGCAACCCTGCGCAACCTTGATCCATCCCTTGAAGAATCGGCCCGCACCTTGGGCCAGAATCGCTGGGGCGTGTTTTTCCGCGTCACCCTGCCCTTGCTCTGGCCATCGCTGCTGGCGGGCTCGTTGCTGATTGCGCTGCACATGCTGGTGGAGTTCGGCGCCCTGTCGATCATCGGCCTGCAAACCTTCACCACGGCGATCTATCAACAGTTCGAGCTGGAGTTCAGCAATGCCAACGCAGCGATGCTCTCCGCCGTACTGCTGATACTGTGCCTGGCGCTGCTGTGGCTGGAACTGCGCGTGCGCGGCAAGGGTCGACACGTGCGCACCGGCCAGGGTGCGGCGAGACACGCGGAACAGGTTCAACTGGGGCTGTGGGCAGTGGCAGGACAGCTTTATTGCCTGCTGCTGGCAATCATTGGCAGCGGGATTCCGCTGGGTATGCTGGGCTACTGGCTGGCGGTGGGATCATCGGCAGCCTTTCCCGTGGCGGCGATCGGCGAAGCATTGCTGTCATCCCTCGCACTGTCGCTGGGAGGCGCGGGGTTTTGCCTGGTGCTGGCAGTGCCGGTCGGCCTGCTGGTCGTACGCTACAAAGGGCAACTGGCGATCTGGGCCGAGCGCTTGCCGTATCTGCTGCACGCCCTGCCGGGGCTGGTCATTGCCCTGACCCTGGTGTATTTCGCCCTGCACTACTTGCCGATGCTTTACCAGACTTCGGCGTTGCTGCTCATCGCCTACACCCTGTTGTTTCTGCCACTGGCCCAGGCACCGATCCGCACCGCCCTGAACAAAGCGGCGCCGCAACTTGAAGAGGCGGCACGTACGCTGGGCGCCTCATCATTCAGCGCTTTTTGCCGAGTGACACTGCCGATTATCTTTCCGGCGCTGGGGGCGGCCTTTGCGCTGGTGTTCCTGGATGCGATGAAGGAACTGACGGCGACACTGCTGCTGAGCCCGACCGGACTCAATACCTTGGCGACAGAGGTGTGGGCGCATACCGCGAATGTGGAGTTTGCGGCGGCGGCACCTTATGCGGCGCTGTTGATTCTGGTGTCGGGATTGCCGGTTTATCTGCTGACGACGCGGATGTATCTGAGTCGCTGAGATCGCCTTCGCGGGCAAGCCCGCTCCCACACTGGATCTGCTGTGAACTCACTATTTGTGAACAGCAGAGATTAAATGTGGGAGCGGGCTTGCTCGCGAAGGGGTCGGGCCAGGCAACCCGTCAAGCCCTGAACTGCCCCAGGCTCGCCTTCAACTGCGCCGCCAGACCATCGAGCACCTTGCCGCTCGCCGTGGTCTCCACGACAGCCTGCGCCGCTTTCTCGGCCTGGGCGTGAATGGTCTGGACCCGCCCTCGCACGGCCTGCGCGCCCTGCGCCTGATGCGCCGCAGCCTGGGTAGCCAAACCGATCGCCGCGTGGACCTGCTCGACGGATGCCTGCACCGACTGCTGCAACCGGGCACTGTCGCGCAGCACCAGCAAACCTTCACTGGCCTGGCGCCCGGCCTGACCAATCGCTGCCACCGCCTCACGCGCACCTTGCTGCAACGCAACGATGTGCGCCTGAATATCGCCGGTGGAGCTCTGCGTCTTGCTCGCCAGCGCCCGCACCTCATCTGCCACCACCGCAAACCCGCGCCCGGTCTCGCCGGCACGCGCCGCTTCAATAGCCGCGTTCAGCGCCAGCAGGTTGGTCTGTTCAGCGATGCCGTGAATTACCGTCAACACCACTTCGATCTGCTCACTTTGCTGTGCCAGGCGCTCGATCACTTGCGCACCGGTGTTGACCTGACCCGCCAACTCCTCGATCAGGCTGCCGACTTTCGCCGAGGTCCGGGTGTTTTCGTCGGTAGCCTGACGAATGTCCACGACCTGCTTCAGCGCCGCCTGCATGGCGTGGCTTTCCGACTGCGCTTCATCAGCCATCTGCGACAAGGCACGCAAACTCTCCGCCACCTCGTCGCGCTGCATGCCTGCCGCCGCATCCGCACCGGCATTGCGCAAGGTCATGGCGCCAATTTCCACACCGGTACGCTGGGCCACATCGCCCGCCTCGCGCACGATCGGCTGCAACTTATCCACAAAGCGATTGACCGCCGAGGCCATGTCGCCGATCTCGTCCTTGCTGTTGATCTGCACACGCTTGGTCAGATCGCCCTCGCCCGCCGCCAGGTCATCCATGGCAACGATCAGCATTTTCAGGCGATTGACCACTCGGCGACCGAGCACCACCGCCAACAACAGCAAGACACCGAAACCCACCACCGCCAGACACACACCGATACGCCAGCGCAATGTCGCGGCCGCTTCCTGTACGGTGCCGGTGGTGTTGGCTTTCATTTCAGCCGCCGTGGACTGAGCCGACTGCAGACGCGAACGCATGGCCGCTGCGCTGTCGGCGGCCGCGCCCTTGAGGCTGTCGCCCACCAGTTGATCGCTGCTGGCGATCAAGGCCGCGAAGCGCTTGTCGAGGGCCGCGAGATCAGTCTCCACCGAAGCAGTCGAGACCCCCATCAGGACCTTGCCGATTTCCACGCCATTGGGGTTGATCGAAGCCTCGACGTAGAAGACCGAAGGGTCGTTTTTCGCCGCATCCAGCACCTTGTCGAGCGCCCGCTCGCCCTGGCCTTTTTCCAGCAGTGCCTTGTTGATCGGGTTTTCCCGGTTGAGGTAGCGCGTCAGGTGCTGGCCGGTGGCGTCGTCATACACAACGAACAGCACATTGGGGTTGCGCTGGGCCCGACGGGCGAACTCGGACAGTGTCGGAACGTCGTTGTCCCACATGGCGCGGGGCGCGACTGAGGCCAGAAGCTGCGCCATATCGCTGGCGGAGTCCTTCAGGTCCTTTTCCAGGGTCGAACGCAATTGCGCCTGCTCTTGCTCAAGACGTGAGGATAAACCGGCCGTGAGGCGCTGGCGTGTACTGGTAGAGAGGCTGTCCAGACTGGATGTGACTTCGCGCCCTGCCTGCTCGAGCTCAGCGGAGAGCTTTTGGCTGTCCGCGCCCAGGCGCATGCCAAGATCGGCTTCCAGCGCGGTCACCGTGCTCCGGGTCAGAGCAACAGCCACCAGCACCTGCACCAAAAGGGCGATACCCAGGGTAACGAACACGGGCCGCAACAAACGGCTTTGTAACAATGAGAGAACGGCCGACATCTGAAATCCCTCTGCTTTGGCGCCATTAAATTGATAGCACGTCGGAAGCAATGCTTTTTTAATGTTCACAGCAAAGGTCATGCCGTTCGACAGGCATAAACGACAAAGGCCCCGATTAAGGGGCCTTTGTGTTTTACATCAACGACTTATCAAGCAAACGGATGACGCAGAACGATGGTTTCGTTGCGGTCAGGACCCGTCGAAATAATGTCGATCGGCGCGCCGACCAACTCTTCGACGCGCTTGATGTAGTTGCGTGCAGCCTGCGGCAGCTCTTCCAGAGTCTTGGCGCCGAGGGTGGATTCTTTCCAGCCCGGCATCTCTTCGTACACTGGCTCCAGGCCGATGTAGCTGTCGGCATCGGTCGGTGCGTCGATCACTGCACCGTCAGCGTTCTTGTAGCCAACGCAGATGTTGATGGTTTCCAGGCCGTCCAGCACGTCGAGCTTGGTCAGGCACAGGCCCGAGATGCTGTTGACGTCGATGGCGCGACGCAGGATGACAGCATCGAACCAGCCGCAACGACGGGCACGGCCGGTGGTCGCACCGAACTCGTGGCCACGCTTGGCCAGGAATGCACCCACGTCGTCGAACAGCTCAGTCGGGAACGGACCCGAGCCAACACGGGTGGTGTAGGCCTTGGTGATGCCGAGGATGTAATCCAGGAACATCGGGCCAACACCCGAACCGGTAGCGATACCGCCAGCGGTGGTGTTGGAGCTGGTGACGTACGGGTAGGTACCGTGGTCGATGTCCAGCAGGGAGCCCTGGGCGCCTTCGAACATGATGTCTTTGCCGGCGCGACGCAGGTTGTGCAGCTCGGCAGTGACGTCCAGCATCATCGGCTTGAGCAGCTCGGCGTACTCCATGCACTCGTCCAGAGTCTTCTGGAAGTCGATGGCTGGCTCTTTGTAGTAATTGACCAGTACGAAGTTGTGGTAATCCAGCAACTCGCCCAGCTTGGCGGCGAAACGCTCGCGGTGGAACAGGTCGCCGATGCGCAGGCCGCGACGTGCAACCTTGTCTTCGTACGCCGGGCCGATGCCGCGACCGGTGGTGCCGATCTTCAGCTCGCCACGGGCCTTTTCACGGGCCTGGTCCAGCGCTACGTGGTAGGACAGGATCAGCGGGCAGGAAGGGCTGATACGCAGGCGCTCGCGCACCGGTACGCCTTTCTCTTCCAGCTTGACGATTTCACGCATCAGGGCGTCAGGTGCAACCACCACGCCGTTGCCGATCAGGCACTGTACGCCTTCGCGCAGCACTCCCGACGGAATCAGGTGCAAGACGGTCTTTTCACCGTCGATCACCAGGGTGTGGCCAGCGTTGTGGCCACCCTGGTAGCGCACTACGGCGGCAGCATGTTCGGTCAGCAGATCAACGATCTTGCCTTTGCCCTCATCACCCCATTGGGTGCCCAGGACTACGACATTCTTACCCATAACACTTGTCCTCATTCGCGCAAACTTGGTGCCGGCGGCAGCCGGCAGGAAAACTCAAGAAGCCAGTGGCGATACTTGCCAAAGCCCGTTCTGCTGAATCAATTGCCGGTCGCAGTCCGCTTCACGGGCGGCGGCCAAAGGTTGTCCAGGCAAGGCCTGAACGACACGCTGACCCTCACTGCGCAACTGGCAAACCTGCTGCCAGAGTGCTGCATCCGTACTGTCAGGCATCCAGATACCGCCAGACGGTAGCTCGATCTCAGCACGCCCCAGGGTCACCAGGGTTTTCAAATCGGTGGAAAAGCCGGTTGCCGGACGGGCGCGACCGAAGTCGGCGCCGATGTCGTCGTAACGACCGCCCTGGGCAATGGACTGGCCAACACCCGGCACGAACACGGCGAACACCACACCGGTGTGGTAGTGGTAACCGCGCAGCTCGCCCAGGTCGAAATACAGCGGCAGCTCAGGGAAACGTACGGACAATCGCTCGGCAATCGCCAGCAGGTCGTCCAGCGCCGCCGTCACCTGCGCCGGAGCCTTGGCCAGGCGTTCACGGGCAGCCACCAGCACCTCACGACCACCGCACAGATCGACCAGTGCGCGCAGCATGGCTGACAGATCGGCCGGCAAGCCCTCGGTCAAGGTAATGACCTCGTCGATGGCCTTGCGTTGCAACGCATCGAACAACTGCTGTTCAACTTCACCAGACAAACCGGCGGCGCGGGCCAGGCCGCGATAGATGCCGACATGGCCGAGGTCCATGTGCACATCCGGCACATCGGCCAGTTGCAGCATGGCCAGCATCAGGCTGATGACTTCGACGTCGCTGCTCGGGCTGCCGTCGCCGTACAGCTCGGCACCCAGTTGGATCGGGCTGCGCGAGGACGACAAGGCACGAGGCTGAGCATGCAGCACGCTACCTGCATAACACAGACGGCTCGGACCTTCGCGGCGCAGGGTGTGCGCATCGATGCGCGCCACTTGCGGCGTGATGTCGGCACGGAAACCCATTTGCCGGCCCGATTGCGGGTCGATGACCTTGAAGGTCCGCAGGTCCAGGTCCTGGCCCGCGCCAGTCAGCAGGGATTCCAGGTACTCGATATGGGGAGTCACGACAAACTCGTAACCCCAGCTCTGGAACAGATCCAACACCTGACGACGCGCGACTTCAATACGCGCCGCTTCCGGTGGCAGTACTTCTTCGATGCCATCTGGCAGAAGCCAGCGGTCTACCGTTGCCATTACGCCTTCCCCTATATCCGGGCGACCAGCCTGTCGGCGAGCCTTGAGTGAAGCAGAAAATGATCAGCTCATACACAATCCACGCGCATGAGCGACGGAGCGAAAAGCCCTTCTACCGGCTTCGCCAACCACTTTCCTCGAAAAACTGTCGAGCCAATCGGCCCGGCGTCCGCTTAAAAACAGCAATCAAACATGCAGACGCAAAAAAGCCGGGAATTTCCCGGCTGCCGCATCATACACACGTTTTCCCAAAGGATCACCCCGCCAGAGGTTTTAGCCGCCCGGCGGGAGGATTCAGGTCAACGCCGTATCAAGGCTTGGCTTTTTCCAGGTAGTGGAAGAAGTCGCTGCTTGGGTCGAGAACCATGACGTCGGATTTGTTCGCGAAGCTTTCACGGTAGGCGCGCAGGCTACGGTAGAACGCGTAGAACTCCTGATCCTGACCGTACGCCTTGGAGTAGATCGCAGCAGCCTGGGCATCGCCGTCACCGCGAACCTCTTCGGATTCACGATAGGCTTCAGCCAGCAGCACGCGGCGTTGACGATCGGCGTCGGCACGGATGCCTTCGGCCAGCTCGTTACCCTTGGCGCGGTGCTCGCGAGCTTCACGCTCACGCTCGGTGCTCATACGCTCGAACACGCTGCGGTTCACTTCTTTCGGCAGGTCGATGGTCTTGACCCGAACATCGACAACTTCGATGCCCAGCTCTTTTTCAGCCATCTTGTTCAACGAAGCAGTAATGTCCGCCATCAGCGCATCGCGCTCACCGGAGACCACTTCGTGCAACGTGCGCTTACCGAACTGGTCACGCAGGCCCGACTCCAGACGACGGGACAGACGCTCGTCGGCGATCTGCTTGAGGCCGGAAGTCGCGGTGTAGAAACGCTCTGCGTCCTTCACGCGCCACTTGGCGAAGGCATCGACCATCACGGCTTTCTTTTCCAGCGTCAGGAAGCGTTGCGTCGGTGCATCCAGCGTCATCAGGCGTGCGTCGAATTTGCGCACCTGGTTAACGTAAGGCACTTTCACGTGCAGGCCTGGCTGAACATCGGTCTGGACCACGCGACCGAACTGCAGCAACACCGCACGCTCGGTCTGAGCCACGATGTAGAAGCAGTTCCAGGCTGCGATCGCCACGACGACGCCGACAATAAGGGCGATCAGCGATTTATTGCTCATCAGCGACTCTCCCTGGTACGTGCCTGCTGCTGCAGATCTGCTGCCGCACGCGTATTCGCTTCATTGCTGGTGGCTGCCGCACTGCTGCTCATCGGAGTGCTGGTGCTGCGACCACTTTCGACCATCTTGTCCAGCGGCAGGTACAGCAGGTTGCTCTGGCCGTTCTTGTTGCCGGTCACGAGAACCTTGCTGGTGTTGCTGAAGACTTCCTGCATGGTGTCCAGGTACAGGCGCTGGCGGGTAACTTCAGGCGCCTTGCGGTACTCGGCGACCAGCTTGGTGAAGCGGTCGGCCTCACCCTTGGCGCGCGAGACGGTTTCGTCACGATAACCGTTGGCATCCTCGAGGATGCGCTGGGCCTGGCCACGAGCTTCCGGCACGACGCCGTTGGCATAGGTTTCGGCCTGGTTGCGCGAACGCTGCTCGTCTTCCCGGGCACGGATCACGTCATCGAAGGCTTCCTGAACTTCGCGCGGTGCCGCTGCGCTCTGTACGTTGACCTGGGTAACGGTGATACCGGTGCGATAGGTGTCCATGAAGCGTTGCAGGCGCTCCTTGATTTCGCTGGCCATCAATTCACGACCTTCGGTCAGTACCTGATCCATTGCGGTGGAACCCACCACATGGCGCAAGGCGCTGTCGGTCGCGTGCTGCAGGCTGATTTCCGGTTGGTCGACGCTCAGCACGAAGTCCTGCAGGTTGCTGATCCTGTACTGCACGGTCAGTGGCACTTCGACGATGTTCTCGTCTTCGGTCAGCATCTGGCCCTGCTTGGTGTAGGCACGCTCGCGCGTGACGTTTTCCATGTACTTCCTGTCGATCGGCGGGAAGTAGATATTCAGGCCCGGACCCACGGTTTCGTAGTACTTGCCGAAGCGCAGCACCACGGCTTGCTCCTGCTCGTCGACGACATAAACCGCGCTGTACAGCCAAACGGCGGCCAGCACGACCAGGCCGATGCCGAGCAGGCCGCCAAAGCCGCCACTCTTGCCCGGACCACCGCCGTCGTCGCCACCACGTTTCTTACCACCACCGAACAAACCGTTCAGGCTTTCCTGCAGCTTTCGGAAGGCCTCGTCGAGATCTGGTGGTCCCTTGCGGTCGCCGTTGTTACGACGCTTGCCACCCCAAGGATCCTGATTATTCGAGTTGCCACCCGGCTCATTCCAAGCCATAGCGCTCTCCATCTGATAAAGCAAAGACGCACCCACGGCGCGCCGACCAATGCTACAGAATGCCTGTCACCACGACACAACCGCTTTCTCAGGCTTTTATTGCAAAGTGTGTTGCTCGATGAATTCCATCGGTTGCAAACCTTCGCGGCTCACCAGCCGATTCAATTCGGCCCGCGGCAAACGAACGGCCAGTAAACTGATGCCTTCGTCATCGTGTTCTTCTTTCTGTACCGCACCAAGTTCGAAAAACTGCGCACGCAGTCGAGCAAATCGGTTCGGCAATCGCAAGGTGCCAACAAACAATTCATCGCCAAGCAACTCGGCCACGGCCTGCTTGAGCAGGTCCAGCCCTGTACCGTCTTTCGCCGAAAGCCAGACCCGCTGCGGCTTGCCATCGGCATCCCGCTGGATCTGCGGCTCCACGCCCTCGAGCAAATCGAGTTTGTTATAGACCTCCAGGATCGGCAAGTCTTGAGCCCCGATCTCTCCGAGCACCACCATGACCTGTTCAATCTGGGCCATACGCTCGGGTTCATGAGAGTCGATCACGTGCAGCAACAGGTCGGAGTTGCTCGACTCTTCGAGCGTAGCCCGAAAAGCTTCAACCAGTTTGTGCGGCAAGTGACGAATGAAGCCCACGGTGTCTGCCAGCACGATCGGCCCGAGGTCCTCGAGTTCGAGTCGGCGTAGCGTCGGGTCGAGGGTGGCGAAGAGCTGGTCAGCGGCGAAAACGTCGGAATCGGTCACCGAGTTGAACAGCGTCGATTTGCCGGCGTTGGTATAACCCACCAGCGAAACCGTCGGAATGTCCGCCCGCTTGCGGCCACGGCGCGATTGCTCGCGTTGGCTGCGGACCTTTTCCAGGCGCCCCTTGATCTGCCGCAGGCGAACCCGCAACAGGCGCCGGTCGGTTTCCAGCTGGGTTTCACCGGGACCGCGCAGGCCGATACCGCCTTTCTGCCGTTCAAGGTGAGTCCAGCCGCGAACCAGCCGCGTACTCATGTGCTCAAGCTGGGCCAGTTCGACCTGGAGCTTGCCTTCATGGGTGCGGGCGCGTTGGGCGAAAATATCGAGAATCAGACCCGTGCGGTCGATCACGCGACACTCGAAAACACGTTCGAGGTTACGTTCCTGACTGGGCGTGAGGATGTGATTGAAAATCACCAGATCTACCTGCTCGGCTTTGACCAGGTCGCGCAACTCCTCGACCTTGCCGCTGCCAATCAGGTATTTGGCGGTTGGCCGATTACGCGGCACGTTGAAAAACGCGACGGTCTCGGCGCCTGCCGACATTGCCAACTCCTGAAACTCCTGCGGATCTTCGCGCGCCTCAGGGTCCTGACCATCCAAGTGAACGAGAATGGCTCGCTCACCACCACCGTGGCGCTCAAAGAACAAAGGAGACTCCTATCAGGCGTTACCTGGCTCAGCGTCACCTGCTTCGGATTCGGTTGCGCTAGGCAGACGAATTGGACGAACCGGCACCACTGTAGAGATCGCGTGTTTGTAGACCATCTGGCTGACGGTGTTTTTCAGCAGGATAACGAACTGGTCGAAGGACTCGATCGTGCCTTGCAGTTTGATACCGTTGACCAGGTAGATGGACACCCCAACTTTCTCTTTACGCAAAGTATTCAAGTAAGGGTCTTGTAGCGAATGCCCTTTTGACATGTGCCGCACTCCTTTAAGGATTCAATATAAAAAAATAGGTAAACAGATGGCTTTGGCCGCCACACCCCCAAGGATAGACGGCAATTGCAAGGACTCAGCTCAATATGGAGATGGTCCCAAGGTATTTCAAGGCGCGCGGCAGATTGTCGCAATCCAGACTGTCCAGCCAATGCAGATCAGTCCAGCTGCGCAGCCAGGTGAACTGGCGTTTCGCCAATTGGCGCGTGGCAATGATTCCACGCTCCTGCATCTCGGCTGACGTCAGCTTGCCATCCAGGTAGTCCCAGACTTGGCGGTAGCCTACTGCACGTATAGACGGCAACCCGGCATGCAGGTCACTTCTCTTACGCAGGGCTACGACCTCGTCAATGAATCCCTGTTCCAACATTAAAGTGAATCTTTGTTTAATTCGCTCGTGCAGTACCTGGCGATTTGCCGGAGCAATGGCCAAGTTCGCAACAGTATAGGGCAATTGTTGCTGTCCCGAAGCGGCTGCTTCAGTACTTTGCACAGATTGTCGCAAACGCAGGGCAGTCATGCTTTGACCGCTGACACGATAAACTTCCAGTGCTCGACTCAACCGCTGGGGATCGTTCGGATGTATTCGCGCCGCAGACTCCGGATCAATCACCGCCAATTGTTCGTGCAAGGCTTGCCAGCCAAGGCGTGCAGCCTCTTCTTCGATTTGCGCACGGACGTCGGGATCGGCGGCCGGCATATCCGCCAGGCCCTCAACCAAAGCCTTGTAATAGAGCATTGTGCCGCCCACCAGCAACGGAATTTTTCCACGCGAGGTGATATCGGCCATGGCTTGCAGGGCGTCACGACGGAATTCCGCAGCCGAATAGCTCTCGGCCGGGTCGAGAATATCGATCAGACGATGCGGATATTGCGCCAACAGCTCTTTGGAAGGCTTGGCAGTGCCGATGTCCATGCCACGGTAGACCAGCGCCGAATCGACGCTGATCAACTCGCAGGGCAGGACTTTGGTGAGTTCGATGGCCAGGTCGGTCTTGCCGGCGGCAGTCGGCCCCATCAGGAAAATCGCAGGTGGGAACTGGTTCATCAACGACCGCGCAAGAACAGTTTGTCCAGATCGTCCAGGCCCAGCTGGGTCCAGGTCGGTCGGCCATGGTTGCATTGACCGCTGCGCTCGGTGTTTTCCATGTCACGCAGCAGACCGTTCATTTCCGGCAGGGCCAAACGCCGATTCGCCCGAACCGCACCGTGGCAGGCCATGGTCCCGAGCAATTCGTTCAGGTGTGCCTGGATGCGGTCGCTGGTGCCGAACTCCATCAGGTCGGCCAGGACGTCGGCGACCAGCCGGTTGGCTTCGGCCTGCTTGAGCAGCGCCGGAATCTGCCGGATCGCCAGGGTTTCCGGGCCCAGGCGCTGCAATTCAAAGCCAAGGCGCTGGAACCAGGCGACGTGCTCCTCGGCGCAATCGGCTTCACGCTGGCTGACGGCCAGGGACTCCGGCACCAGCAACGGCTGGCCGCTCAGGCCCTCGCTGGCCATCGCCACCTTCAAACGCTCATACATGATTCGTTCGTGGGCGGCGTGCATATCCACCAGCACCAGGCCTTGAGCGTTTTCCGAAAGAATGTAGATGCCCTTGAGTTGTGCCAGTGCATAACCCAGCGGCGGAATGTCGTCTTGCCCGGCCGGTAGCGCGACGGCATTGGCCTCGGGCAGCGGCGCAAAAAACTCGCGATAGGCGGCCTGCGCCTCGGCGACAGGCACACCGGACTGCGGACGCGGCGTGTATTGGTACTGATAACCGGCGCCAGAACCCGAACCTGCCGGCGTATTGAAGGACGGCTGAGCCTGAGGCTGCTCCAGCAGCGCATTGGCGGCCAGGCGCATTTCGCCCTGGGGTCCGAATTCACCGGCTTCAAGGCCGGTAGGCCGGACGATTGCAGTGGCAACCGGCGCCGCAAGATGATCGTCGGGCCGCACATCGCCCAAGGCGCGGTGCAAGGTGCCATAGAGGAAATCGTGGACCATGCGTCCTTCACGGAAGCGCACTTCGTGCTTGGTCGGGTGCACGTTGACGTCGACGCCAGTCGGATCGACTTCGAAAAACAGTACAAAGGTCGGGTGCCGACCGTTGAACAGCACGTCGCGATAGGCCTGGCGCACGGCGTGGGCCACCAGTTTGTCGCGTACGGCACGGCCATTGACGAAGAAATACTGCAAATCGGCCTGGCTGCGGTTGAAGGTCGGCAAGCCGACCCAGCCCCATAGATGCAGGCCGTTGCGCTCGATTTCGATCGGCAGTGCCTGCTCCAGGAAGCCCGGCCCGCAGATCGCCGCCACACGCCGGGCACGGGCCGCATCATCATGGGCCTCGTGCAGGCTGAGGATGGTCTTGCCGTTGTGGCGCAGATGGAACGCCACATCGAAGCGCGCCAGGGCCAGGCGCCTGATCACTTCCTGCAGGTGATCGAATTCGGTTTTTTCGCTCTTGAGAAACTTGCGCCGCGCCGGCGTGTTGAAGAACAGGTCGCGCACTTCAACCGACGTGCCCACCGGGTGGGCCGCTGGCTGCACGCGAGGCGCCATGTCACGCCCTTCGGTCTCGACCTGCCAGGCCTGGTCGGCGTCACGGGTTCGGGAGGTCAGGGTCAGGCGCGCGACGGAGCTGATCGATGCCAGGGCCTCACCACGAAACCCCAGGCTCATGACCTGTTCGAGGTCTTCCAGGTTACGGATCTTGCTGGTGGCGTGACGGGCCAGCGCCAGCGGCAGGTCATCGGCGGAAATGCCGCTGCCATCGTCGCGCACCCGCAGCAGCTTGACGCCGCCCTGCTCCACATCGACATCGATACGCCTGGCGCCGGAGTCGAGGCTGTTTTCCAGCAACTCCTTGATCACCGAAGCCGGACGTTCGACCACCTCACCCGCCGCAATCTGGTTCGCCAGTCGCGGGCTGAGCAGCTCGATTCGAGCGCCACCGTTCACAACCTGATTCATTCTTTGGCCGCCAATTCAGTGCCCGGAATAGTCAGGTGCTGACCGATCTTGAGCTCATCGCTCGACAGGTTGTTGGCGCTGCGCAGGGTCGCGGGCGACACCTGATAGCGCACGGCGATCATCGCCAGGGTCTCGCCCGGGTTGACGCGGTGGTCACGTGGACCTTGTACAATCTTGCCGGAGTCGCGCAGCCAGGCAATATAAGTGCCCGGTGGCGGGTTCTGCTGGAAGAACTGGCGCACGCCGCTGCTGATCGAACGCGCCAGCGCCTGCTGGTGGTTCGACGCGGCAAGCTTCGAGGCTTCGTTGGCGTTGGAGATGAACCCGGTTTCCACCAGGATCGACGGAATATCCGGCGACTTCAGTACCATGAACCCGGCCTGTTCGACCCGTTGCTTGTGCAGAGGCGTCACCCGGCCAATGTTGCTCAGGACCTTCTGGCCCACGTTCAGGCTGGACGTCAGGGATGCCGTCATCGACAGGTCAAGCAGCACGCCGGCGAGCATGCGGTCCTTGTCATCGAGGCTGACGTTGCCGGCACCACCGATCAGGTCGGAACGGTTTTCGCTGTCGGCCAGCCAGCGGGCCGTCTCCGAAGTGGCACCGCGGTCAGACAGGGCAAATACCGAGGCACCGAAAGCGGCGGCAGAAGGCGCGGCGTCGGCGTGGATCGAGACAAACAGGTCCGCGCCTTTCTTGCGGGCAATTTCGGTACGGCCGCGCAACGGAATGAAGTAGTCGCCGGTACGGGTCAGTTCGGCGCGGAAACCTTTCATGCCGTTGATCTGGCGCTGCAATTCGCGGGCGATCTGCAACACCACGTCTTTCTCGCGTTCACCGCGAGAGCCCGATGCCCCCGGGTCTTCGCCACCGTGTCCGGCGTCGATCACCACAATGATGTCGCGCTTGCCGGCCGGGGCGGGCGGTAGCTTGATTGCCGGCTCGGCAGGCGTGACCGGCACGGCGGGCACCGTGGCGACCGATGGCGTTGGTGCTGGAGAAGGCGCGGCATCTGCGGCGTTATCGAACAGATCGACTACCAACCGGTTGCCGTACTGGGCGTTCGGCGCCAGGGAGAAGCTTTTCGGTGTCACGGCCTTTTTCAGGTCGATGACCACCCGCAGGTCGGTCGGCGTGCGTTGAGCCGAGCGCATGGCGGTAATCGGGGTATTCGAGGTGTTGACGTTGAGTGGTGCACCGAGGGTCGCGCCATTGATGTCGATGACCAGGCGATCCGGAGCCGTCAGGGTAAAGACGCTGTGTTGCACCGGGCCGGTCAGGTCAAACACCAGTCGTGTGTTGTCCGGTGCCCGCCACAGACGAACACTGTTGACCTTCGAATCGGCCACAGCGTCGACGGTTACCGCCAAAAACAACACCCCTACGGCAGCCATCAACGCGCGAAAGCGCATACCTAACCCCATCATCTATTTGGATTCCAATGCCAAAGCGGCACACCAGGCCTCGCCACGCGAGCCCTGGGATAAAATTTTCAGCGAACGCCCGCTGTCTTGCGGGCTAATGGTAATGGTCAGGTCCGGCTTTGGCAAAAAGCCTGCACCTTTGGCGGGCCACTCGATCAGACACAGGGCATCGTCTTCGAAGTAGTCGCGAATACCGAGGAACTCCAGTTCTTCCGGATCGACCAGACGGTACAAATCGAAATGGAAGGCGCGAATGTCGCCGATTTCGTAGGGTTCGACCAAGGTGAAGGTCGGGCTTTTCACAGCCCCGACATGCCCCAGACCGCGGATGATGCCTCGGGACAACGTGGTTTTGCCCATCCCCAGGTTACCCTCGAGAAAAATCAGGCCATGGCCTTGGGTGATTCGGGCAATGCGTGCGCCAAAGTCGCTCATGGCCTGCTCATCGGCCAGGTACAGGGTTACTTCAGACACGGTGCTTGCTCCTCCAACAACTGACGAATGGCTGGAATCAGATCACTGGCCGCCAGCCCACGGCCAAATTTTCCTTGTTGTTCACCGGCATTGGCGTGCAGCCAGACCGCCAGGCAGGCCGCGTCGAATGGTTCCATGCCCTGGGCCAGCAACGCGCCGAGCAAACCGGCCAGTACATCGCCCAAACCGGCAGTGGCCATCGCCGGATGCCCCTGATGACACAGCCCCAGACGTCCGTCGGGATGGGCGATCAGGCTGCCGGCACCTTTCAGCACCACCACTGCCGAATATTTCTTGCTCAACGCCAGCGCTGCGGCCAGGCGATCAGCCTGCACTTCGGCAGTGCTGATCCCCAACAAACGTGCCGCTTCGCCCGGATGCGGAGTGATCACGCAATCCTTGGGCAAACGGACAAAACCGCCTGCCAGCAGGTTCAACGCGTCGGCATCCCACACTTGCGGCAATGGCGCGTTAGCGGCGACCGACAACAATGAACGCCCCCAACCGGCCTGCCCGAGGCCCGGACCGACCACCAGCACCGAGACTTTCTCCAGCAGCCCCATCAACTGATTGGCCGACGAAGTGCCCAGCGCCATGGCTTCCGGCACTCGACTCAACGCCGCTGACAGATGCTCGGGACGGGTTGCCAGCGAAACCATTCCAGCGCCGCTGCGCAATGCGCTTTCGGTGCTGAGCAGGATCGCTCCGCCAAGGCCATGATCGCCACCGATCAACAGCACATGCCCGAAACGCCCCTTGTGAGACGTCGGTGGGCGAGCCGCCGGCCGCGGAAGATTAACCGCGTTGAGACGTCGGGCGCGAACGGGAATATCACTGTATGTTTCGGCCGTGGCTTGCAGATCGTTGAACACCAGCTCGCCGACGTGATCCGCTGCATCGCCCGTGAACAGGCCTGCTTTCAGCCCGATGAAAGTCACTGTGAGATCGGCGCGCACTGCGACACCCAACTCTCGCCCGGTGTCGGCACACAGTCCGGAAGGAATATCGACCGCCGTCACCGGCAGGCCGCTGGCGTTGATCGCTTTAATGGCGGCAGAGCAAGGCTCGCGCACTTCGCCGCTCAGACCGGTGCCGAGCAAGGCGTCGAGGACAACACCACGCAACTCGCCCTGGCCGCTCCAGCCCTGCACCGCGACGCCTTCAGCCAGCGCCTCGGTATGGGCCAGCGCTGCATCGCCCTGCAAGCGCTGCGGATCACCGACCGCCAACACGCGCACCTGCCACCCGGCACGCCGTGCCAGCACGGCCACCAGATAACCGTCGCCAGCGTTGTTGCCATGCCCGGCGAGCACGGTCAATTCATTCGCCGACGGCCATTGCCGAACCAGCGCCCGCCACGTTGCGCGGGCTGCGCGCTGCATCAATTCGAAGCCCGGCGTGCCCGCGGCGATCAGCCGTGCGTCGAGCGCTCGCACCTGTGCTGCACCGTACAGCACGTCGGGTAATTCATCTTTAGTGTGCGGCATGCGTCTTCAGGCTCCGATGTCTGGCAGAATTATACGCACCTCAGCTCCGGTTTCTCTCGCCTCATGTCCGCCATCACCACAGACCTGCCTGCCCTCGCCCAATCCATCAAGGACTGGGGCCGCGAGCTGGGCTTTCAGCAAGTCGGCATCAGCGGCCTCGACCTGGGCGAGCATGAGCAACACCTGGAGCGCTGGCTCGCCGCCGGCTACCACGGCGAAATGGACTACATGGGCGCCCATGGCAGCAAACGCTCGCACCCGGAAGAACTGGTGCCCGGCACTTTGCGTGTGGTTTCGCTGCGCATGGACTACCTGGCGGGCGACACCCACATGGCGAAAATGCTCGCCCAGCCGGAAAAAGCCTACGTCTCGCGTTATGCCCTGGGTCGCGATTACCACAAGTTGATCCGTAAACGCGTGCAACAACTGGCGGAAAAGATTCAGGCGGTCATCGGGCCTTTCGGCTATCGCGCCTTCGTCGACAGTGCCCCGGTGCTGGAAAAAGCCATCGCCGAACAGGCCGGCCTGGGCTGGATCGGCAAAAACACTCTGGTCTTGAATCGCAAGGCAGGCAGTTATTTCTTCCTCGCCGAACTGTTCGTTGATTTGCCGCTGCCGGTAGACCCGCCCCATGCCACTGAACACTGCGGGCGGTGCAGCGCCTGCCTCGACATCTGCCCCACCAATGCCTTCGTCGGCCCCTATGTGCTGGATGCCCGGCGTTGCATTTCCTACCTGACCATCGAACTCAAAGGCGCGATCCCCGAAGACCTGCGGCCGCTGATCGGCAATCGGGTGTTCGGTTGCGATGACTGCCAGATCGTCTGCCCGTGGAACCGCTTCGCCCGTCCGTCCGGTGAAAGCGACTTCAAGCCGCGGCACAATCTGGACAACGCGCAGCTGGCCGACCTGTTCATGTGGGATGAGGAAAAATTCCTGAGCAGCACGGAAGGCTCGCCGCTGCGCCGGACCGGTTACGAAAACTGGTTGCGCAACCTGGCGGTAGGCCTGGGCAACGCGCCGTCTACGATTCCGGTGCTGGAAGCGCTGAAGGCGCGACGGGAACATCCTTCGCAACTGGTACGTGAACATGTCGAGTGGGCTCTGAAACGACACGGCCTTGTGTAGGAGCGAGCTAGCTCGCGATGGACGTCAACGATAACGCGGCAAGCCTGGTGGCCCGCGGAGTTCTCCGGTTCATCGCGAGCGAGCTCGCTCCTACAAGGGGCCGCGTCAGGCTTCGTCGTTATAGACGAACTTGGGCATTTCCCAGTGAAAACGGATGGCCAGCAAACGCAGCAGAAAACCACCGAACAGGGTGATCAGAATCGATTGCTCATTGGGTAATTGCAGATAGATGCAGAGCATGTAGCACCACGCCGCCGCAAACGAGACGCTGGCATAGAGCTCGCGCCGGAAGATCAGCGGAATATCGTTGCAGAAGATGTCCCGCAGGATGCCGCCGAAGACGCCGGTGATCACGCCGCTGACCGAAGCCACCAGCATGCCGTGGCCCATTTCCAGGGCGGTCATGCAGCCGATCAGGGTGAACGCCACCAGACCGACGGCGTCGAGCACCAGAAACAGTGAGCGCAGGTGGCGCATCCAGCGCGCCGTGAACACGGTGATCATCGCGGCGGCCGTGGTCAGCACCAGGTATTCCGGGTGTTTGACCCACGTCAGCGGGTAATGCCCGAGCAGCACATCGCGCACCGACCCGCCACCCAGCGCCGTGACGCAAGCGATCAGCACCACACCGAACCAGTCCATGCCACGACGCCCGGCAGACAGGGCACCGGTCATGGCTTCGGCGGTGATGGCGATCAGGTAGAGCATCAGCAGCATGGTGGCGGTCCTTGCAGAAAGGCGCGCAGTCTACTGACTTCGCTGGAGCACCAAAAGAGGGCAAGCCCCCTCGCCACGAAAGCGCTATAGCATCAGGCTTTGATGAAATGCTTGCGGTAGTGCTGCAATTCGGCGATGGATTCGCGGATGTCGTCCAGCGCCAGGTGGGTGCTGCCCTTCTTGAAGCTGTCACGCACGTCCGGTGCCCAGCGCGCGGCCAGCTCTTTGAGCGTGGATACGTCGAGGTTGCGGTAGTGGAAATAGCTTTCCAGAGATTTCATGTGCGTATAAAGGAAGCGACGATCCTGGCAGATGCTGTTGCCGCAGATCGGCGATTTGCCCTTCGGCACCCACTTCTCCAGGAAGGCGATGGTTTCGGCCTCGGCTTCGGCCATGCTGATGCGGCTGTCGCGAACCCGCTGGGTCAGCCCGGAACCGCCGTGCTGACGGGTGTTCCACTCGTCCATGCCGGCGAGGATTTCGTCGCTGTGGTGAATGGCGATCACCGGGCCTTCGGCCAGGGTGTTCAGGTCACTGTCGGTGACGATGGTGGCCATTTCGATAATGACGTCGGTATCAGGGTTCAGACCGGTCATTTCCAGGTCGATCCAGATAAGGTTCTGCGGATTTTGCATGTGTCGGCTCCTAGGCAATGCTGCGCAGTTTAGCCTAGGCCGGTAGCCGGGCGTGCTAAACTCGCGGCCGTTTTACCTAATCGCTGCATTCTTTATACGGAACACCCATGGCCAAACGCCAACTCAATCGCCGCCAAAACTGGCGCATCGAAAAGATTCAGGGCGAACGCGCTGCCCGCGCCGCCAAACGCGAGTCCTCGGCTGTCGAGGCACTTGAGGGCGGCGATCTGGGCCCGGAACAGCACGGTCTGGTGATCGCGCACTTCGGTGTGCAGGTCGAGGTCGAGGCCCGCGACGGCGAACTGGCCGGCCAGGTGTTCCGTTGCCACCTGCGCGCCAACCTGCCGGCGCTGGTGACCGGCGACCAGGTGGTGTGGCGTGCCGGCAACCAGGGCATCGGCGTGATCGTGGCACAACTGCCGCGCAACACCGAGCTGTGTCGCCCGGACAGCCGCGGCCAGCTCAAGCCGGTGGCGGCCAACGTCGACATGATCGTCATCGTGTTTGCACCGCTGCCCGAACCCCACGCCAACCTGATCGACCGCTATCTGGTGGCAGCCGAACATGCGGGCATCAAGCCGCTGTTGCTGCTGAACAAGTTCGACCTGATCGACGAAAACAACGCCCCGGCACTCAATGCCTTGCTCGCGGTGTACCGCACCCTCGGCTATCCGGTACTGGAAGTGTCGGCGCACCACGGCAATGGCATGGAGCAATTGCAGGCGCAACTGGACGGGCGCATCAGCGTGTTCGTCGGCCAGTCCGGTGTCGGCAAGTCGTCGTTGGTCAACAGCCTGCTGCCGGATGTCGAAACCCGCGTCGGCCCGCTGTCCGAGCTGTCCGGCCAGGGCACTCACACCACCACCACCGCGCGGTTGTTCCACTTCCCCGGCGGCGGTGAGTTGATCGACTCCCCGGGTATCCGCGAATTCGGCCTGGGCCACGTCAGCCGTGCCGACGTCGAAGCCGGCTTCATTGAATTCAACGACCTGCTCGGCACCTGCCGCTTCCGTGACTGCAAGCATGACCGCGAACCCGGTTGCGCCCTGCTCAAGGCCCTTGAAGACGGTCGCGTGCAGCAGCAACGGATGAACAGCTACCGCTCGATCATCGCCAGCCTGCCGGAAAACGGCTACTAAACGGACGCTCCGACCGCCCTGCCTTCAGCGGGGCGGCCGGTTGCCGGATCCTCCCCCCACTTAAACATCAGACCTTTCTGTAAGGCGCCAACACGCGCACTTGTAGGACATTTCTCTTTTCGCACCAGTCCCTTGTGGCCGCCCTGCAATCGCCTAAGTTCAAACCCTCTTCGCACTCCTGCGACACCGAGGGACACCCATGCAAACCTACCATCTGTTCATCAGCCACTCGTGGAACTACTCCGACGCCCACGACAATCTCGTGCGCCTGCTCAACGCCAAGCCGGGCTTCACGTACAAGAATTTTTCGGTGCCACCGGACAACCCGATTGTCGGCGCGAAAACCGACAAGCAACTTGAGGAAGCCATAGAAAACAAGATCCGCCCGTGTTCGGCGGTGCTGATCATGGCCGGGATGTATTCCACCTACAGCAAGTGGATCAACAAGGAAATCGAGATTGCCAAGCGCATGGGCAAGGTGATCATTGCGATCAAACCGTTCGGCGCCGAACGCATTTCCACGGTAGTACGTGACGCCGCACACGCCGAATGCGCGTGGAACACCAACAGCATCGTCAACGCGATTCGCCAGCATACGGCGGTGTAACCATGCGCAAGGGACTGTTTATCGGCATCAACGACTACACCCACGTTTCGCGACTGAGCGGTTGCAGCAATGACGCCATGGCCATCGCCTCCGTGCTGAAGACCGACGCCAACGGCGATCCGAACTTCAAGAACATCGTACTGACCTCCGCCGAGGACTACCTGAGCCGGGAAAAACTCGAAGACCAGATCCGCGAGCTGTTTTCCGGGGACTGCAATGTCGCGCTGCTGTATTTCGCCGGCCACGGCAGCTTCGACCTCGACACTGACGAAGGCATGTTGATCCCGCAGGATTACAGGAGCGCCAAGGACGGGATTCGCCTCAGTGACATTCTCAACTGGGCGAGCAAAGCCACGAAGATCAAAAACAAAGTGATCATTCTCGATTGTTGCCAGAGCGGCTCGGCCGGCGAGCTGCGCGCCTTGCGCAGTGAGGGCAGCGTCGTCGGCGAAGGCATGACCATTCTGACCGCCTGCAAAAAGGAAGAGCCGGCAATGGAGGGCGCACAGCACGGCGTATTCACCGGTTTGTTGCTCCAGGCCCTGCACGGGGGAGCAGCGAACATCCTGGGCAAGATCACGCCCGGCAGCCTCTATTCGTTTGTCGACAACGCCCTCGACGCCTGGGAACAGCGCCCGGTGTTCAAGACCAACGTATCGCAGTTCATTTCCCTGCGCGAAGTGTCGCCGCTGATCCCCAAGGACATCCTGCGCAAACTCCCCGAATGGTTTGCCGAAGCGGAGTCGGTGTACCCCCTCGCCCCCAGCTTTGAGCCCACCGAGCCTGAATTCGACCCGGAACAGGGCGAGGTCTTCGCCCAACTGCAAAAGTGCAACCGCCACAGCCTCATCGAACCGGTGGACGCCGAGCATATGTACTACGCCGCCATCCTCTCCACCGGCTGCCGCCTCACCGCCCTCGGCGCCTATTACCGCGAGCTCGCGATCAAGGGACATTTCTGATGCCGGTTTTTATCAGCTACCGCCACATGGATCGCGCCCACGCGGTCAAAATCAACACACGCCTGATGCAGGCCAATATCAAGACCTACCTCGACGTACTGGACGCCGAATCCCAGACCACCGACGACATCACCGGGGTGATTACGCGCAACATCAGTGAATGCACGCACCTGCTGGCAGTGGTGTCGGAGAAAACCGCGCGGTCGTGGTGGGTGCCGTTCGAAATCGGCGAAGCGACCATCACCAACCGGCGCATCTGCTCGTTCAAGACCGGCCCGACAGAGCTGCCGCTATATCTGGACAAGTGGCCGAAGCTGACCAGCGACCGGGACATCGAATTCTTCATTGATGCCTATCGCAACGAAACAACACTCAAGCGTTCGATGTCGCTGGATTCCGTGACCGGCAGCGAGTCGGTGCGCAGCGTCAACAGGAGTAACGCCGAACGATTCCACACTGATTTGAAGTCCAGAATTACTCGCGGTTTCTGACGTCACTTCGCTCCCGGATCCATCCTCTTGACCGGTCGGGGGTTCTCTCGCCCAACAACTTCAGGAGCCACGTCCATACAAAATCAGGCCGTCGGTAGGCCGCCTCGCTTTGGCTGTTGCTGTTGCTTTGGCTTTTGATCTTCTTGCCCCCTCGAGAGGCCGAGCGCAGGTTCTGCGCAGTGGGCAACCCGGCATGGAT
>NZ_JBGLYV010000036.1:0-59920 GCF_047304225.1 Pseudomonas sp. Pseusp3
AAAGTGGGTACGAGAGCAATGCTACTCTCGATAAGTCGATATAAAAGTTCATAAACGCAATGGTAATAATCAACGGAATTGATTGTTTGCTGCGGAGGCTCTAGGCCGGGCGTTTCCGGCGAGTTGATTTGCACCGATGTGGGTATTTTCGACTCACCTGTGACATGCAAAAGTGCGGGGTCGGTAACGCTGGTTGACCAGCTGGTCATTGTTTGACTTTGAGAAAACTGTCTGTCGATTAAACCTGGCGGGTTTTTATCAGTCGTAGACTTCATGGCGAGCCGCTTGCGGTTCCCCGTTTCACATGTGCGTCGCAGTCGGGGCGCCCGGTCGTATCAGGAGCCTTGTGCAATGACGCGCACTCAAAAGACGTTTGTCTGGACCCTTTCCACTTTCCTTACCTTGTTGGTGGTGCTGGTGCTGATCATCGTGTTCTTCGACTGGAACCGGATCAAAGCGCCACTCAACGCCAAAGTTTCCGAAGAACTGCACCGCGCTTTTGCCATCAACGGCAATCTGTCGGTGGCCTGGCAGACCGAACCCGATGAAAACGGCTGGCGCGCCTGGGTTCCGTGGCCCCACGTGGTGGCCGAGGACCTCAGCCTGGGCAATCCGGATTGGTCAAAGCAACCGCAGATGGTCACCCTCAAGCGGGTAGAACTGCGTATTTCTCCCCTGGCATTGCTGGCGCAGCGGGTGGTGATCCCGCGTATCGATCTCACCGAGCCGAATGCCCACCTGCAACGCCTGGCTGACGGGCGCGCCAACTGGACCTTCAAATTCGACCCGAAAGACCCGAACGCCGAGCCCTTCAGCTGGGGGGTGGATATCGGCGCGATCGGCTTCGACAAGGGCCACGTCATCCTCGACGACCAGAGCCTGATGACTCAACTCGACGTGCTGATCGATCCATTGGGCAAACCGGTTCCGTTCAGCGATATCGTCGGCGACAAAGCGGCGAAAGCCGCGCAGGAAAAGGGCTCGTCACCCCAGGATTATGCGTTCGCCCTCAAGGTCAACGGCCAGTACCACGGCCAGAAACTCGCGGGCCAGGGCAAGATTGGCGGGCTGTTGGCGTTGCAGGACGCAGCACGGCCGTTTCCGCTTCAGGCACAGTTGAAGATCGGCGATTCCAGCGTTGAACTGGCCGGTACCCTGACCGATCCGATGAATCTCGGCGCCCTGGACCTGCGCCTGAAACTGGCCGGCACCAGCCTGGGCAACCTCTATCCGCTGACCGGCGTAACCCTGCCGGACACGCCACCCTATGCCACCGACGGCCACCTGATTGCCAGGTTGCACGAGGCCGGTGGCGCGGTGTTCCGCTATGAAGAATTCAACGGCAAGGTCGGTGAGAGCGACATCCACGGCAACCTGACTTACGTGGCCAGCCAGCCACGACCAAAACTCAGCGGCTCGTTGTTGTCCAATCAATTGTTGTTCGCCGATCTGGCGCCGCTGATTGGTGCCGACTCCAACGCCAAACAGAAGGCCCGTGGCGGTGACAGCAAACAACCGGCGGACAAGGTTCTGCCGGTCGAAGAGTTCAAGACCGATCGCTGGCGCGATATGGACGCCGATGTCGAGTTCACCGGCAAGCGCATCGTGCACAGCGAAAAACTGCCATTCAACGACCTGTACACCCATCTGGTGCTCACCGATGGCGTGCTCAGTCTCGAGCCGCTGCGTTTCGGCGTAGCTGGCGGCAAGCTGGATGCGCAGATTCGCCTGAACGGCCATGCCGAGCCGTTGGAGGGCCAGGCAAAACTCACCGCGCGGGGCTTCAAGCTCAAGCAGTTGTTCCCCGGCTTTGAACCAATGAAAACCAGTTTTGGCGAACTCAACGGCGACGCTGATATCAGTGGTCGCGGCAATTCGGTGGCCAAGCTGTTGGGCAGCGCCAATGGCAATCTGAAAATGCTGATCAATGATGGCGCAATCAGTCGCGAACTGATGGAGCTGGCGGGCCTGAACGTCGGCAACTATGTGGTTGGCAAGATCTTTGGCGACAAGGAAGTGAAGATCAACTGCGCGGCCGCTGACTTCGGTATCCAGTCCGGCCTGGCGAGTACCCGCTTGTTTGTGTTCGACACCGAGAACGCGATCATCTACATCGACGGCACCGCCAACATGGCGACTGAACAACTGGACCTGACCATCACCCCGGAATCCAAGGGCTGGCGCCTGCTTTCACTGCGCTCGCCACTGTATGTGCGCGGCAAGTTCATCAAGCCCGATGCCGGGGTCAAGGCCGTGCCGTTGATGCTGCGCGGAGCCGGGATGGTCGCGCTGGGCGTGATCGCCGCGCCGGCGGCAGGGTTGCTGGCGCTGGTGGCACCGAGTGGGGGCGAGCCGAATCAATGCGCGCCGTTGCTGGAGCAGATGAAGGCGGGCAAGGTGCCCAAGACCGTCAAAAACTGATTCGTGCAAACAGTGTTCAAGCGCCGCAAGCCTTCGATTCGGGGGCGCTTGAACGTCGTGCACTGTCCAGGCTTTCAATCCAGGTCGGCGGGTACAGGAATTTGCAGTAGCCTTGTTTCAATGTTGCGCCCCAATTTCTTGAGGACATCGGCTCTTACCAGGTTGTAGTGGCGCTCATCCAGTAAGCTGCACAACAGCCAGCTGTTGGTCTGACGGTCGTTGTCAGCGCTCAAGACAGGCTGCTCGAGAATATCGATGGAAATCTCGTGAAGCGTTTCGAACGCCACTTGCAGGGTTACCACGGTTTTGTCGTTGCGAATAATCGTCAGCAGAACAGCCGTTGAAACCGGTGTGTCCGTGGTGGTGCTCACAATAGCGTTTTTTTGCAGCTTTTCGACGATTGCCCTGATTGCCGGTGAATCACCCGGGAGGTTGACCAATTGGGCCAAGGCAATGGCGAGCGCTTGTCGTTCGTCTTGTGGAAGGGCACTCCCGGCACTTTGTTCCACAACACTCGACAGGTTTATGTTTTCAAATTCGAGTTGCTGAGTCGCTCGGTTATTAACAATCCAGCCAAATTTTATAACTGTATCTGTATAGGTGGACCACGAAGTTGCGCGGGGGCTGTTTTTTTGTTCCGCCACCAATTCACCGAACAGACTGGATGTTAAAATATCGTTTTTGAAACTGTCAGTGTGCGGGCCGCAAAAAATTATAATGTTGCCATTGACAAGCCAGGTATCAGAGACTGTTTTTTTCATGTTTTTTCCATCGCGACGTGTACGCGGGAAGTTGTTTAAATCGGCAAGTATTTGCCGATTTAAACGTATCAGCGACTGTTAGAAGTCAGGCAGGTCAGCAATGAATTTCTTGCCATTTTCGCTGAATTTTTCGTACAGGCTTTCACGCAAGCCGGAAAAGACCTTAGTGTCCAGGTAAGTGCGTACGGCGCCCGATTTTATCGTGGTGGACTGCTTGGTCGATTTCCAGAACAGAATGCCATGGGTGCTTTCCCTGGCATCCATGGCGATGCAGTTGAGGAGCATGTTCGCTTGCCCGCTGTTATCAACCCAGACCGGCGCGATGTCGAATTTTGTCTGAGCGCCGAGCTTTTTGTAGCTATCAAAAATCTTAATGGCACCGGGATTGTTCTGCACCGCCTCAACTGCCTTTTTGGCAACCCCGGCGAGAATTTGAGCAGCACTGGCGCCAATCAATCCTGCTGCTACTTCCAAGGCAACCTGATCCATCGTCAGGGCGGCTCTCTTGATAGTGACCTCCTGGATGTTCCTGTTTTGAGTCACCCAACCCAGCTTGCTCAGGCCGTCAACATAGTAACGATACCACTCGAAAAGTTGCGCGTCTTCGGGGAAATTTTTGGTGGCGGCATTTTGCATGACTAATTTGCACAAGTTGACATCGTCGATGATTACCTGCGAAACGCCGGGCAGGAATGCATCGATAGTATTAGGCATGACGCTGGCAGTTGGTTTGTCGATATCGTGCTCAGGCTTTTCAGGGGACTCAGGCAGTTCAAGTAGCGAGCGCTGTGTGGTGACTGGAAAGGTTGGCAGGGAATCAATAAATTCAAGTCGTTGTTCAAGTAGCATGAAAGTAATCCTTTACTTGTTTTTTAAACAGCCGGTTGGCTGTGGTTGTTAGAGTAAGTTAGTTTTTTTTAAAGTCTAGTTGGGGTTTGTAACTTCAGGTTTTATTGTGCTTTAAATGTTTTAATGCGGTGGTGTCGGGTTAAATGGTCTTGTGACTTGCGAAAGTATGTAGTGTTTTCGTTTCCTGATCAGCGCACCGCATGCCCGGACAACAATGCCTCCTCACGCAACCACGCAAAAAACGCCCGAACCGGTGGATGACGTTCGCGTCCCGGGACGCACAGTGCGCTATAGCCAGCACCATCGACCTGGATTTCTCCCCGGTACGGCAGCAACAGACCACCGGCCACGCTTTCCGACACCAGGATATTGCTTGCCAACACCAGACCTTGCCCGGCAATCGCCGCTTGCAGGGCGTAATGCTCTTCGTCGTATTCGCGCACGGCGGGCCGGCCGCTCGACCAGGTTTCGCCGGAGCGAGCGCACCAGGCCTCCCAGCCGTGGGCATACAGCTTCGAGTTGTGCCAGCGCACGCTGATCAGCGTCGGGGCACGACTCGACGCCAGGGCCACTTGTTCGGGGGAACCGTAGACACCGAAGGACTCATCGAACAGGCACTGGCCGTACAGGTTGGGGTAGTCGTCGAGGCTGTAGCGCAGCACCAGATCGACACTGGCGTCCTGATGCAGATCGATGACCTCGCAGTGGGTATCGAGACGTACGTTGATGTTCGGATGCCGGGCGTAGAAGCGTCCCAGCCGTGGCACCAGCCACAGCGCGGCGAAGGCAGCGGTGGTGGAGACCGTCAGGTTGGCGCTGCTGCGTTGCGGGCGCAGGGTGTCGACACTTTGCGCCACTTCGAGGAAAGCCCCGTGCAGGCTCTGGAACAACCGTTCACCGCACTCGGTCAGGCGCACCTGGCGTGGCAGGCGCTCGAACAGCGGTACGCCGAGCCAGCTCTCCAGGGAGCGGATCTGATGGGACACCGCCGTCGGGGTGACCGACAGTTCTTCGGCGGCAGCCTTGAAGCTCAACAGGCGTGAGGCGGATTCGAAGGCACGCAGGGCGGTCAAAGGTAGCGAGGCGAACACTGAAAGCTCCACGGATGAAATGGATTCATCCTGAATGATTTTTGCTCATTTGAAGAGGCGCAGCTGACAGCTTCAAGCTGCAAGCCACAAGCCGTTTGAGTTTAGTCCTTGAGGAGGTTCAGATGAGTAAAATTCTTGCCGTTCATGCCAGTCCACGTGGTGAACGCTCTCACTCGCGCCGTTTGGCCGAAGTGTTTCTGACGGCCTGGCAGGCCCGTCATCCACAGTCACAGTTGACCCGGCGCGAAGTCGGTCGGGCGCTGATACCGCCGGTCAACGAAGCATTCGTGGCCGCCGCGTTTTACCCCGAGCCTGATGCCCGGCCATTATCGATGCAGGCCGACCTGGCGTTCAGCGACGAGCTGGTCGGCGAACTGCTGGGCCACGATGTGTTGCTGATTTCCACGCCCATGCACAACTTCAGCGTGCCCAGTGGCCTCAAGGCCTGGATTGATCAGATCGTGCGCGTCGGGGTGACCTTCGATCACACCCTGGACAATGGCGTGGCCCAGTACCAACCGTCGGTGCAGGGCAAAAAAGCCCTGATCGTCACCAGCCGTGGCGGCTTTGGTTTTGGTCCGGGAGGCGAGCTGGAAGCCATGAACCATGCCGACACGCTATTGCGCACGGTGCTCGGATTCATCGGCATCACGGACGTCACCGTGGTGGCCGTCGAGGGTGAAGAGTCCGCCGAACGCACCTTTGAGATCTCCGCCGCCGAGGCTGAGCGGCGCTTGTTGGCGCTGGCCGGGGAGTTCTAGATGGCCTGGCTGTTTCTGCTGATCGCCGCCGGGTTCGAAGTCACCTTCGCCATGGGCATGAAGTACGCCGAGGGCTTCACTCGGCTCTGGCCTTCGCTGATCACTGTGGTGGCCGCTGTGGGCGGGATCTACTTCCTGACCCTGGCCATGCGCGAATTGCCGGTGAGCATTGCATACCCGATCTGGACCGCCATCGGTTCGCTGGGCACGGTGTTTCTCGGTTTCGCGCTGCTGGGTGAAAGCCTGACCGCAATCAAACTGGTCTCGGTCGGGCTGATCGTGGCGGGCGTGGCGGGGTTGAAGTAGGGTGGATGACATAGACTTGTCGTCGAGTTGTCATCTTCGCTGGTGATGCTTGGCGGATGTCTTGCTTCCGCCTTGCGTCACCCTCCGACCACAAGGATGTCCACCCATGTCGCAAGGTTCTGCCCCGCGCTATCCGCTGGTGTTGGTACCCGGAATGCTCGGGTTTATCCGCCTGGTGCTTTATCCATACTGGTACGGGATCGTCGAGGCATTGCGCCGTGGTGGTGCGGTGGTGTTCGCCGTGCAGGTCTCGCCGCTTAATTCGAACGAAGTGCGCGGCGAGCAACTGCTGGTACGCATCGAGGAAATCCTGCGGGAAACCGGGGCCGGCAAGGTCAACCTGATCGGCCATAGCCAGGGTTCGCTGACCGCCCGTTATGCGGCGGCAAAGCGTCCGGACCTGATCGCTTCGGTGACCTCGGTTGCGGGGCCGAATCACGGTTCGGAACTCGCCGATTACCTGCACGAGCATTATCCCCATGACAGCATGCGTGGCCGGTTGCTGTGCTTTTTGCTGCGGATTATCAGTGCGCTGATGGGGTGGCTGGATACCGGTTACCGCGGGCCGAAGCTACCGGTGGATATCCATGCGTCCCACCACTCCCTCACCACCGCTGGCGTCGCGCTGTTCAATCAGCGTTATCCACAGGGGCTGCCCGACATCTGGGGCGGTCACGGGCCGGAAGAGGTCAACGGCGTGCGTTATTACTCTTGGTCCGGCACATTGCAACCGGGCATTACCGATCGCGGGCGCAACCTGCTGGATGGCACCAACCGCAGTTGCCGGTTATTCGCCAAAACCTTCGTCTGCGAAGCCGGGCATTGCGACGGCATGGTCGGGCGCTACAGCTCGCACCTGGGGACGGTGATTGGCGATGAGTATCCGCTGGATCACTTCGATATCGTCAACCAGTCACTGGGGCTGGTGGGCAAGGGGGCCGAGCCGATCAGGTTGTTTGTCGAGCATGCGGCGCGGCTGGCGGCGGAAGGCGTCTAGACCGCGTTATCGTTCTTCGTCGGAACGCCGCCCGGACCAAGCCCGCTCCCACAGGGGAATGCATTCCAAATGTGGGAGCGGCGGTGCGACGATTCGACTTGCTCGCGAAGGCGGCGGCTCAGGCAACACTGACCTTGCGACCCAACACCGTCGTCCAACGCTCGGAAACAATCACCCCGCCCAAGGTCAACACTCCGCCCACCAGGTGATACATCGCCAGTTGTTCATGCAGTACCACTGCCGCAATCAATGCGGTAATCAACGGCAGCAAGTTGAAAAACTGCGTGGTCCGGCTCGGACCCAAACGCACCACGGCCTGCATCCACGCCAGCGGCGCGACCATCGAAGCCAGCAGGCAGGCGTACAACACCAGCGGAATATTCTGCAGGGTCGCGCCGACTTTCGGTGAGGCGAGGAACAGCGGAAACAGCACCACCACGGCCACCAGTACCTGCAAATACAGGAGCACCAGCGGCGGCAGTTTCAGCTGCCATTTTTTCAACAGGGTGCTGTAGACCGCGTAGGCCAGGGTGGCGATCAGCATCATCGCGTCGCCCAGGTTGACCCCGTGCTCCAGCAATATGCCAAGGCTGCCGGATGACACCACCACCAGGACACCGGTGAATGACAGCACCGCACCAGCCAGGGCCCCCATGGTCAGGCGCTGGCCGAGGCTGATGATTGCCATGGCGAGCGACATCAGCGGCATCAGCGACAGGATGATGCCCATGTTGGTGGCCGTAGTCAGGCTCGCGGCGAAGTACGCCAGGCTTTGATAGACCGCCATGCCGAGAACACCGAGGACAAGGATCTTGCCCAGGTTCGGTCGGATCAGCGGCCAATGGGCGAGCACCGGTTTGAGCATGAAGGGCGTGAACAGCAACCCGGCCAGCAGCCAGCGGTAGAAACCGATCTCGGCGGGGAAGATCGCCCCGGCCGACATTTTGGTGATCACGGTGTTGCCGGCCCAGATAAAAATGGCCAGCAGGGGATAAGCGTATTGCATCGGGAAAAACCAGAACGTTAATGAGGGGCAATTATCCGCTTGTCTGGATGCAAGCCTATACTTCGAACCAGACAACCCGCCCCTGATGACGGACAGCATGAGCAGTAAACACATCGACCTGCTGGACTTCAGCGAACTGCCGTCGGCGGTGTACTTCCGCTACGCCGATTTCGACGCCCACGAATACGCAGCACCCCATCGACATCCCTGGGGGACGCTGGAATATGCAGCCCATGGCGTGCTGCACATGGACGTCGAGGGCAGCCGCTTCATGTCGCCACCGCAATACGCGGTGTGGGTACCGCCGCAGATCGAGCACAGTTTCTATAGTCACCAACCGGTCAACTACCGCGCCGTGTGCCTGGCGCCCAAGGTGTGCACCGATCTGCCGTCGCGAGCCTGCACCCTGGCCATCAGCGACATCCTCAAGGCGATCCTCAAGGACTTCGCGGCTCGGGACGTGAAAATTCCCGAGCAGGCTGCCGATCAGCGTCTGGCCCAGGTATTGGTGGACCAGCTACGACAGGCGCCGGTGCACGAGTGCTATTTGCCGTACGCCAGCAGCCCCGGACTGTTGGGGATCCTGGAAGCGTTGCAGGCCGAGCCGGGGGATAACCGGCCGCTGTCGGAATGGGCCGCGCGCATCCATGTCAGCGAGCGCACGCTGGCACGGCAGTTCATGCGGGAACTGGGCATGAGTTTCGGCGAGTGGCGCCAGCGCCTGCGCTTTCTGGCGGCAATCGAAGCGCTGGAAAGCCCGCGAAGCATTCAAGAAATCGCCTTCGACATGGGCTACAGCACTGGCTCTGCGTTTATCGCAATGTTCCAGCGCCAGGCCGGGTGCACGCCGGAGCAGTATCGACGCAGCCATCTGGAGAACAGGAAGGTGTAACAGGGGTTGTCTACACTCCAGTACGAGGCCACGCCCCTCGGTGTGGCAACAAGGAGAAAACTCCATGAAGATGTTGCGTGTCCCTTTGTTGATGATCGGTTTGCTGCTCTGTTCCCAAGGCTTCGCCGCCACAGCCCAACAGGAAAAGATGACCACCTGCAACGCCGACGCCACGGCCAAAAGCCTCAAGGGCGACGAGCGCAAAGCCTTCATGAGCACCTGCCTGAAGGCCGCTCCGGCGGCAAACGATGCCGGTAAAGCCTTGACGCCGCAGCAAGAGAAAATGAAAACCTGCAATGCCGACGCCGCCACCAAGGCCCTCAAGGGGGATGAGCGCAAGGCGTTCATGAGTGATTGCCTGAAGAAAAAATAATTCACAGGGATCAACTCAGTCGAGTGTGGGAGCGGCGTTGTATGGGCTGACTGGGGAGTTTCACAATTTGCCCAGCCCCCGACCAAGGTCGCCCCACACAATCCCTAGTGCTCGCACCGGATCGCTGGCAGACTGCCAATCCTTTTTATGCCGTTCGTTTTTGAGGCTGTATGCCAACGTTTTCTCAGCGTCAAGTTTTGCTGGTCATCAGCTGGGTCATCATTTTTGGCGGGTTGCTGCTGGTCCTGCCGCTGCGGTTGCTGCCCAGCCTGCTCGCCGGGTTGCTGGTGTTCGAACTGGTCAACATGCTCACCCCGCAACTGCAACGACTGATTGAAGGCCGACGTGCACGTTGGCTGGCAGTGGCGTTGCTGGGGACTCTGATTGTCAGCGTACTGTCGCTGATCTTTGCCGGCGCCATCAGTTTTCTGCTGCACGAAGCGGAAAACCCAGGTGCTTCCCTCGACAAGTTCATGGGGGTGGTCGACCGTGCACGCGGGCAACTGCCGCCGTTCATCGACGCCTATCTGCCGGCCAGTGCCGCCGAGTTTCGCGTGGCAATCGGCGAATGGGTCAGCAAGCACCTCAGCGATTTGCAACTGGTGGGCAAGGACGCGGCGCACATGTTCGTGACCTTGCTGATCGGCATGGTGCTGGGGGCGATCATTGCCTTGCAGCGTGTGCCGGACCTGACCAAGCGCAAGCCGCTGGCTGCGGCGCTGTTCGATCGCCTGCACCTGCTGGTCCAGGCGTTTCGCAACATCGTGTTCGCCCAGATCAAGATTTCCCTGCTCAACACCTTCTTCACCGGGATTTTCCTGGCGGTGATCCTGCCGCTGTTCGGCATCAAGCTGCCGCTGACCAAAACCCTGATCGTGCTGACGTTCCTGCTCGGCCTGCTGCCGGTGATCGGCAACCTGATGTCGAACACCCTGATCACCATCGTCGGTCTATCGCTGTCGATCTGGGTCGCCGTGGCGGCGCTGGGTTACCTGATTTTTATCCACAAGCTCGAATACTTCCTCAACGCGCGCATCGTCGGCGGGCAGATCAGTGCCAAGTCGTGGGAGTTGCTGCTGGCGATGCTGGTGTTCGAGGCCGCGTTCGGCCTGCCGGGGGTGGTGGCGGGGCCGATTTACTACGCGTATCTGAAGAGTGAGTTGAAGCAGGTGGGGATGGTTTGATCCGCTGGATCTTTATTGCCTGATCTGGCGCCTTCGCGAGCAAGCCCGCTCCCACATTTGAGCGTATTCCATCTAGAGGAACTCGGTTGAATGTGGGAGCGGGCTTGCTCGCGAAGGGCGCACCGCAGATTTCGGATCAGTCCATCGAGCCGTAGCGTTTTGCAGCCTCGATCGCCAGACCGCTGCCGATACTGCCAAAGATGTTCCCTTCCACATGCCGCGCCTTCGGCAGCATCGCCGAGACGCTGTTGCGCAGCGCCGGGATACCACTCGAACCGCCGGTGAAGAATACCGTATCGACCTGGTCGACCCGCACGTCGGCGTTTGCCAGCAGTTGGGTGACGCTGTTACGCACCCGCTCCAGCAGGCTGTCGATGGCCGACTCGAACAGTGCACGGCTCAAGTCCACACTCAGGCCCGCTTCAATGCGGTCCAGCGGCACGTGGCGGCTGTCGGCGTGGGTCAGCTGGATCTTGGTTTCTTCCACTTCCATCGCCAGCCAGTGCCCGGCGCGCTGCTCGATCAGTTTGAACAGGCGATCGATGCCGCCCGTGTCCTCGATGTCGTAGCGCATGCTGCCCAAGGCCAGCTGGGATTTCTGTGAGTACACCGAGTTGATCGTGTGCCAGGTCGCCAGGTTCATGTGGTGGCTGGTGGGCATGTAGGCGCCGCTCTTCATCCGGCTGCCATAGCCGAACAGGGGCATCAGGCCGGCCAGCGAAAGTTGCTTGTCGAAATCGGTTCCGCCGATGTGCACGCCGCCGGTGGCGAGGATGTCATCCTGGCGGTTATCCACAGCGCGACGCTCCGGCGACAGACGCACCAGGGAGAAGTCGGACGTACCACCGCCGATGTCGACGATCAGCACCAGCTCTTCTTTCTCGATGGTCGACTCGTAGTCGAATGCCGCAGCAATCGGTTCGAACTGGAACGAGACTTCCTTGAAGCCGATCTTGCGCGCCACATCGACCAGGGTGTCTTCGGCTTCCTTGTCGGCCATCGGGTCGTCATCGACAAAAAACACCGGCCGACCCAGCACCACTTCTTCGAACTCCCGACCGGCGGCTGCTTCGGCACGGTTCTTGAGCTGGCCGATGAACAGCCCGAGCAGGTCCTTGAACGGCATCGCCGTGCCCAGGACGCTGGTGTCGTGCTTGATCAGCTTGGAACCCAGCAGGCTCTTGAGCGAGCGCATCAGGCGGCCTTCGTAGCCTTCCAGGTACTCGTGCAGCGCCAGCCGGCCGTACACCGGGCGGCGTTCTTCGATATTGAAGAAGACCACTGACGGCAGGGTGATCTTGTCGTCCTCCAGCGCGATCAGCGTTTCCATGCCGGGGCGCAGCCAGCCGACGGTGGAGTTGGACGTGCCAAAGTCGATACCCACGGCACGGGCTGGAGATGCGTTGTTCATGTCTTTCAGGTTCCGGTTAAAAAACGGCCGCGCAGTGTATGTCAGAGCGCGCCAGATTCGAAGGCCGGTTATCTGCTAATTCTTCGCAAACAATGCCTTGAAAGATGGGGCATTCCCCCCAAACTACCCTGCATCAACCGGACAGCCGCGGGAGTGCTCGCAACAAGCCCCGCCTGCTGCCGATAAACTTCTGCTGCGCCGCCCGGTCACAAACTTGAGATCGGTCAGACCAATGGCTGCAAACAAGCGCATGCTGTGGCCTGTGGCCTGTGGCGCGATTTGATAACGGATGGTGATTCCCGCGATGGACTTCAAAGACTATTACAAGATTCTCGGTGTGGAGCCGACCGCAGACGATAAGGCGATCAAGGCCGCCTATCGCAAGCTGGCGCGCAAATACCACCCTGACGTCAGCAAGGAAAAGGATGCCGAGTCCAAGTTCAAGGACGCTTCGGAAGCCTATGAAGCGCTGAAAAGCGCCGACAAACGCGCCGAATACGATGATTTGCGCCGCTATGGCCAGCATGGCCAGCCGTTCCAGGGACCACCGGGATGGCAGAGCCGTGGTGGTTTCGGTGGCGGCGGCCAGGACACGGGCGATTTCTCGGACTTTTTCAGTTCGATATTCGGCAACCGTGGGCCAGGCTTTGGTGGTGGACAGTCACGTCGCAGCACCGGACGTCGAGGGCAGGACGTGGAAATGGAACTTGGGGTTTTTCTCGAAGAAACACTGTCGACCGAGTCGAAGAAGGTCACCTTTCAGGTGCCGCAGTACAACGCGGCCGGCCAGCATGTAAGCAACACCAGCAAAAGCCTGAACGTGAAGATCCCCGCCGGCGTGAGCGACGGCGAGCGCATTCGCCTCAAGGGGCAGGGCGCGCCGGGTGTGGGTGGCGGGACCAATGGCGACCTGTACCTGACGATCCGTTTTGCTCCGCACCCGAAATTCGACGTCGAAGGCGAGAACCTGATCATCACCTTGCCACTGGCACCGTGGGAGCTGGCGCTGGGCACCGAAGTCGCCGTGCCGACCCTGACCGGCAAGATCAACCTCAAGGTGCCGGCCGGCAGCCAGAACGGCCAGCGCATGCGCGCCAAGGGCCATGGCCTGATGAACAAGGCCGGTGAGCGCGGGTTCCTGTTCGTGCAACTGAAAGCGGTGATGCCGAAGAAATCCGACGATGACATCAAGGCCCTGTGGCAGGAGCTGGCGAAAAAAGCCGCGTTCGACCCGCGAGAGCATTTTTGATCCCTTGGAACCAAGGAGACACTGACAATGAGCAGTCCCCTGAACGTTCAACTGGACATGGCAGAATTCTGTGAGGCGACCGAGCTGTCGGCCGTCTACGTGATCGAAATCGTCGAACACGGCATCCTCGAACCTCAGGGTGCTCAGCCCAAGGACTGGCGTTTCAATGACTACGAGCTGACCCTGGCCAAGCGCGCCGCCAAGCTGCGGCGCGACCTTGACCTGGAATGGGAAGGCGTCGCCCTGGCGCTGGATCTGCTCGAAGAGGTCCAGCAACTGCGGGCCGAGAACCGCATGCTCAAGCAACGATTGGGGCGGTTGTTGGTCGAGTAGGTGTTCTGTTGTATTTGCCTGGTCTGTCAGACCGCTTTCGCGAGCAAGCCCGCTCCCACCGGATGTTCACCGTCCATGTGGGAGCGGGCTTGCTCCGGGCGGCGTTCCGACGAAGAACGATAACGCGGTCGCCAGGTATTAAACGTTCCTGGGCAATACCACGGTAAACAGTGTTCCGGCCGCCTCGCTGGAACTCACCTCGATGGTGCCCTGATGGGCATTAACCACTTCCTTGACGATAAACAGGCCGAGCCCAAGGCTGGTAGAAGGCTGGCCCAGTTCTTCGTCGGCGCTGCGCACCATCGGATCGAAGATCGTGCCGATGGCATCTTCGGGAATGGGGGGGCCGTAGTTGTGAACGGTCAGGCGAACTGTTTCCGGCTCGCCTGTCAGGGTCACGGTCACGTCGTGTTTGTTCGAGCCATGTTGCAGCGCGTTGCCGATCAGGTTTTGCAGTAGTTGCTGGAGTCGCCCGGCATCCCAGATGCCGCGGGTATCACCCACGGTTTTCAGGGACGGATCGCATGCGGGATTGCCGGCGCAGGCCTCGGCGATGGCTGCGTGTACTGCATCGGCCAGGTCCATGGGCGCCGGATCGATCGGCAGGCTCTTGCCCAGGCGACTGCGCACCAGTTCCAGCAAATCGCTGACCATCACCGCCATGTGCCGGGTGCCGCGCTGGATGTGGGTCGCACAGGTCAGGGCATCGCCCTCGAGAGTGGTTTTGCGCAGGAGCATTTCGATGGACATGCTCACCGCTTGCAGAGGCGCGCGCAGATCATGACCGAGGATCGCCAGAAAGATGTCCCGCGAACGGTTGACCTGTTCGGCATAGGCCGCGGTGGATTCGGCCAGGGCTTCGTCGATGGCTTCGTTGAACCGGATCATGTCCTGGAAACTGGCCATGTCGGGAGACTCAAGACTGTTGATCCACAGGCGGATCACGCAAGCGCGCAGGTGACGGAATTCGCTGGTCATCTGCACCAGGTCGAAGCCCACGGTGTGCCGCAGTTCGCCGTGGCTGGCGCCGGCCTGGTCCAGGCTTGGGGTTTTTTCCGGGCCTTCGCCGCAGGCCTTGGCCGCCTGTTCAGTGGGGGACTGGGGCTTGCTCATGTCCCGCGCCGCTGCCAGCAGGATCGATTTCGCGTGGTCGCGCAGGGCGACGCAGTCCATGAATTCGGCGGCCGGGGTGATGGTTTTGGCGAACTGCTCCCACTCATCGACGATGCAATCAACGCGCTGCACGATGAATTCGGAAAGGCGCATGTCAGGTCCCCTGAGCATTGGCTGGAAAACAGCCAGAAGCATATTAGCGCCTTTCACGAAAAAAAGAGCGCGCGCCCGGTGCCATGAACGGGAGCCTCCAGGGTGGTACTTATATATTGAAACAGCCCTGATTTTCGAACTGTGCGGTGCTTCAAAGGGGATCGGCTCAACAGTTATTTGGTCTTTTATTCAAGGTCACATTGAATAAGCTGTTGGCTCTTATCCGGTCATCAAGGAAATTTAAAATGGCTGAATTGCATGGAAGCAATACGCTGGAAACTTTTGGAAGTCTACGCACGGAAAACAGGGGCGTTCATTACAGTCGTGTATTGGATGTTGTACCGAGCGCTGTTAAAGATGCATCGATATCGAGGTTGAGAACCATAGAAGGTTTGCAGCCGCAGATACCCGAGTGGTACAGCGCCGCGCGACACATTGACCGCCAGTACCTGAAGCAGTTGATTAACGAGCGATGGCGCTTGCAAGGCGTTCTGGACAAGACCCTGGGTAACTTGCAGCACGACATCAATACATTTGCCGAACCCTTGATCAAAACCGCACTGCGGACGAACTTCAATACCGATGTGAACATCAATGAGTTCACTGTGCAGCTTGATGTGCCGATCACTATTATTCTTGGAATTGATACAGGTGGCAGTCGCGTGCGGCGCTCCACACTGCTCGAAGCTGCATTGCATAATTTCGAGGAATCGGAAACCACCGAAGGCGCATGGCGAAACACGGCTGGTATCTATCGCAAGGACCAATACGGCGGCCTTGCGCTCGACCCGACGATCACGTTGCCAAGGTTCACGTCGCTATGCCGGAGCCTGGACATCGGCGGGCAGTATCAGCAACACCTCAAGTCCATTCTCTTGCCCGAAAGCGCCGCGGCGCGGCAGACCTTGCAGCAAGGTGCAGTCGCCAGTGAGAAAGCGGCCTTTGAAGTGGCGGCACTGATCGCAAGATTGAAGGGCGATATCAGCGATCACGCGTATGGCAAGCTCCGTCAGGTGGCTGAAGGTCGTCCGGGAGTCACCCTGTATCAACGCCCGTTACTGCCTCACCGCTTGTCGCTGATGGGGTTCAGGATGACCGGCATCGTGCTGTTCAGTGCGGTCAGCGAGCCGTCGCAGATCAAACGGACCATCGATGCGTTGACCCCCGCCGAGCTGAAATTCTGGCTGGAATGGTCGCACCGAGTCCCTGTGTTACCCAACCAGGCGTACGAGCAATACAAGCTGTTGCAAGCATTCTTTGCCAATGGTCCCCAGGGCGTGACCGAAGAGTTGGCTCGCAATGAAGATATCTACCATCAGAGCCGATTGTCCGGCCCGTTGATTGCCTATATTCCGGATGATCCAGACCATCCCTTGAAGGAGTATTCGTCGCTGACCGAATTTATGAAGACGCTGATCGGTCAACTGCTGAGTACGGATTACCAGGCCTTTTTCAGCCGGTTCGTGGCACAAAAGGACAAGGGACGTTTTTTCGCCCGCGCCAATGAACGCTTCAAGACTTTCACCTGGCATCAACGCGAACCGCTGGATATGGGGCCATGGTGGCGTGAAACCGCAGTCGAGAACCCGAATGCCGAACCTGTCACCAATGCGATCGATGGTGATCTGTGGGTAACGCTGTTTATCGAACGTCGCAACAAGGCCATCGCCGACGCCAGGGTCATTGCGGTGCCCACCGGTGATGAAGATGCGACAGCCCGCTTCAAGCGCTTGACCAGTTACCTGGAACTTGGCTGGAACATCTTCAATTTCACCGCAATGCTGGTGCCGGGTCTGGGCGAGGCCATGCTCGGCGTCATGGTCGCGCAAATGCTTGCCGAGGTAACGGAGGGCATCGAGGACTGGAGCAAGGGAGATAAGGAGGAGGCCGGCAGATACTTCAATGACGTGTTGATCAATTTTGCGCAGTTGGCAGCCATGGGCGCGGGGCATGTACTGCCCGGTGGTGCTCCGACTGCAATCAAGCCTTCGTCATTTGTCGAGGGTCTCAAACCCGTGGAGATCGGCGACAAGGGGCGTTTATGGAGCCCTGACCTCGGTCCCTATGAACGATCGATCGCATTGCCCGATGGGGCGAGGGCCAGTGACACAGGGCTGTACCGTCATCAGGATCAGGACCTGCTGCGGCTCGACGACAAGTACTACGAAGTCAAGCAGGACCCGGACACTGGTCGGTATCGGCTGCAACACCCGACTCGCGCCGATGCGTATAAGCCGCGGGTGGAGCACAACGGTGCCGGCAGTTGGAAAACCGAACTCGATCAACCACTCGAATGGGACAAGGAGCAAGTACTCAGGCGTCTGGGCGCTTCGGTGGATGGACTCTCCGATGAAACCCTTGAGCAGGTTATGACCGCCAGCGGCGTGCACGAAAATGTGCTGCGCCGACTTCACGTCGAACACGAGACCCCTCCGGCGCTGTTGGCCGATACCCTCAAGCGCTTCAAGGCCCTTGCCGATGCGCAAGCTTGCGCAGAGCAGATTCTGGCCAACCGGATCGGTGAGGAATGGGCCGATTACGCCGTGCGATCCATGACCGAAATGGACGGCTGGCCCAGTGACAAGGCCATTGAGGTCTTCCAGGGGCCGGGTCTGACAGGGGCCGCGATCAAGGAAGGCTATGCCGGGGCGTCAGCGGCCAATACGTTGCAGATGACCTGGTCGGACTTGTTGGCGGGGGCGCTGCCCGAGCGTGTGGTGGGGTTCCTGGACGAGCGGGAGCTTCGCGAACTGCTCGACGAGTGGTTATCCGGTGACGCACAGAAGCGTGCCCAGGCATTGCGTGAGCAATGGGCGGCACAAGTACGCCAGCGCAAGCGGCAGTTGTTCGACCTTCTGTACCGTCGTCGGACCCGTTCGGACGATCCTTTGGTGAACCTGCTCAAGGGCGATTTTGCAGATATCTCGGTCAGCCAGGCGCAAGAGCTGCTGGGTGAGGCGCACCCTTGCGACATGCAACACCTGACCGAAAAGAAACGTGTGCCATTGCGGCTGGCTCAACAGGCCCGGGAGGCCGCCGAACAATTGCGGATGACACGGGCCTATGAAGGCCTTTACCTCGACGGGTTGCACAGCGCTGACACTGCGCGTCTGGAGTTGCATTCCCTGGCGGCTCTGCCGGGCTGGCCGGGGGATGTGCGTGTGGAGGTTCGTGAGTATTCATTCGGGGGAGCCTTGATTGACAGTATTGGCCCTGTCGACGCACCGATCCGCAAAGTGCTGATCCTGGGGGAGGATGGTAAATACGAAGCACGGGACGACAGAGATCAACACCTGCACGGCGCAGACAATGTGTATGCCGCGGTGCTGCATGCGTTGCCGGATTCGCAACGAACAGCCCTGGACTTCGAAATCCATGAGGCAGCAAGGCTTGAAAGGCTGGTGCGAGCGCGACCGTTGGCGCGCCAGAAGCTTGAGCGGATTCTTCTGGAAAACCCCATTCGCAAACCGGCGTACGACCCGGCAGTCATGCGTCTTCGCGGTGGCATGCCAGGGTATGCGCGACTTTCGCCTGAACGGGAACTGCTGCAGCGTCGGACGACATCGCTCTATCCAGGCTTGAGCAACGACCAGGTCGGGATACTGCTGGAGCAATTCGAGCAGAACGGCGGATCTGCGAGCCAACGACTGACAGCACTTGAAACCGAATTCAACCGCTTCAACGCAACCATGCAGCGCTGGATGAACTCGCCAACCGAGTCTTTTCGTTTCAGCCCGGCAGGCGTGGCAGAGTGGAACTCGCGCAATCAGGTCTATCAGGCGCTCAGGCAATGCTGGCAGAGAACCGGGCCCGGAGGGGTTGAGGTGCCGGGCATTATTGCGCCTCAAGCGCTGGTGCTGGATGGCATGCCCTTGGGGCAGCACCTGGCGACACTTCCGAGGCTGGAGGCCAATTTCGATCACGTCACCGGCCTGGGTTTGCGCAACGCCGGCATCGGTCCGGGCGAGGAGCATTTCCTGCAGGCATTTCGCCAGGTGCGTCACCTGAATCTGCAAGGCAATCGTTTGACCCGGCTATCGCAGGGGATCGGTGATATGCGCCATCTCACCCACCTCGTCCTCAACGACAACATGATTGAACTGGATGCGCTGGCGGTAGCGCGGCTGAGACACATGACTCAACTCAGATGGCTGGACTTGCAAGGTAATCCATTGAGACTCGCCCCCGACATCAGCCAGATGCCTCATCTGCAAGTAGTAAGACTGAACGGAACAGGGTTGAGCAGTTGGCCGGTCGGGCTGTTTTCCCAGCCACGTCCGCGCAGTATTTTCATGGATCTGCGCAGCAATCCGATCAATCAGATTCCGCAAGTCGCACCGGGTTCGTTCCGCGCCGAATTGCTGGCGCGCACATTCATCAGCCGTGAACCTCAATGGCTCTCCGAGGAAAATCTGGAGACCCTCAAGCTGTATATCGAGTCGGTTGGCATGGACCCTGAGCGGCCGTATCCGCCGATGGGCACGGTGGACAGTTCCGAATGGGGGGAAGGAATTTCAGAGGCGCAGTGGCGGGCCAATCAACAGATATGGAATGCGGTTGAAGATGAGTTTCATTCGGAGTCCTTTTTCAACGAAATCAACCGGCTCACCCAATCCGCCGACTTCAGGGCTGGCGGTCTATATCGCAAGGAGCTGACGGCTAAAGTCTGGCGAATGCTGGAGGCGATGGCCGAAGACACTGAGCTGAGAACGAAGCTCTTCAGCGAGGCTGCGACACCCACGCAGTGTGTGGATGGCGGTACGCAGCTGTTCAACGCCATGGGGGTAGAGGTGCTCGTTAAAGAAGCCTACGACTTGATCCGCCCGGATCTGGTTGAGCCTCAACTGCTCGAACTGGCGCGGGGCAAATCCCGGCTCGGTGAGCTGGGAGCCATTGCTCGCCAGCGAGTGGCTGAACGGTTGGCGGCGGGCGAGCGTTTCACGCGCGTCGACGCTCAAGGGAACGTCAGCGGCACCATCGACGAGGTCGAAGTTCACCTGGCGTACATGACGGAACTTGCCGAGCGCCTGGATTTGCCGTGGCAGGCGCGTGGCATGCAGTTTCGCAATATTGCCGGGGTGACAAAGGAGATGATCGAGGCGGCATTCCAGCGAATCACCGCCCTGGAGGAAGGCGATCTGCTGCGTGCGCGGATCCTCGAGCAACCGCTCTGGAGAAACTGGCTGGAGAGTGAGTACGAGGAAATCCTGAACGGGTTCAAGCGTCGTGTCGACGTCGTTACGGACTTATACGATGCCTTGCAAAGACGGACTGAAGGAACAGGCCTTTCTGTTGCGCAGAAGGCTGAGCTGGAGGTGGAAATCAAGGCGCTGGCGGTAAAGGCCGGAAGACCGGAAAACGAATTCGCTCCTGGCCGTGTCATGACCGAGGAGCAATACACCCAAGCCTTGAGTGACATCGACACTCAAATGAAGGCACAGATGAGCACACTCACCCAGCAGGCGATGGACCGGGCGGGACTGCAACGGGTGGATATCCCGTTCACGATTGATCCCGACTATTCGGTTTAAGTGCACATGAAGCCTCGAGCCAAGGGAGTGAGCCTTGGCGTCGAGGCTTTTTTTGCACAGCGGACAGGCTCAGAACAGGAAATACCGCTGGGCCATTGGCAGGGTTTCAGCCGGTTCGCACCACAGCAACACGCCATCGGCCTTGACCTGATAGGTCTGCGGATCGACGTCGATGTTCGGCAGGTAGTCGTTGTGGATCAGGTCGGTTTTCTGCACGTCGCGGCAACCTTTGACCACGGCGATTTTCTTCTTCAAACCCAGGGCTTCGGGCAAGCCTGCATCCTGCGCCGCCTGGCTGATGAAGGTCAGGCTGGTGGCGTGCAGTGAACCACCGAAGCTTGCGAACATCGGGCGGTAGTGCACCGGTTGCGGCGTCGGGATCGATGCATTGGCGTCGCCCATCAGGCTGGCCGCGATGGCGCCGCCCTTGAGAATCAGCGTCGGTTTTACGCCAAAAAACGCCGGGCGCCAGAGCACCAGATCCGCCCATTTACCCACTTCGACCGAACCCACTTCATGGCTGATGCCATGGGTGATCGCCGGGTTGATGGTGTACTTGGCGATGTAGCGTTTGGCGCGGAAGTTATCGTTACCTTCACCATCACCGGGTAGCGGCCCGCGTTGTTTTTTCATCTTGTCGGCGGTCTGCCAGGTGCGGGTGATGACTTCACCGACCCGCCCCATGGCCTGGCTGTCCGAGCTGATCATCGAGAACGCACCGAGGTCGTGGAGGATGTCTTCGGCGGCAATCGTCTCGCGGCGGATGCGGCTTTCGGCGAAGGCCACGTCCTCGGCAATGCTCGGGTCGAGGTGATGGCAGACCATCAGCATGTCGAGGTGTTCATCAATGGTGTTGCGGGTGAACGGCCGGGTCGGGTTGGTGGAGCTCGGCAGCACATTGGCAAGACCGCAGGCCTTGATGATGTCTGGCGCGTGACCGCCACCGGCACCTTCGGTGTGATAGGTGTGAATGGTGCGGCCCTTGAAGGCGGCAATGGTGGTTTCGACGAAACCGGATTCGTTGAGGGTGTCGGTGTGGATCGCCACCTGTACGTCGAACCGGTCGGCCACGCTCAGGCAGTTGTCGATACTCGCTGGCGTGGTGCCCCAGTCCTCATGCAACTTGAGGCCGATGGCGCCGGCCTTGACCTGTTCGATCAACGGCTCCGGCAGACTGGCATTGCCCTTGCCGGTCAGGCCGATGTTCATCGGGAACGCATCGGCGGCCTGGAGCATGCGCGCCAGGTGCCACGGCCCGGAAGTGCAGGTGGTCGCATTGGTGCCGGTGGCCGGTCCGGTGCCGCCACCGATCATGGTGGTGACGCCGCTCATCAATGCCTCTTCGATCTGTTGCGGGCAGATGAAGTGGATGTGGGTGTCGATGCCGCCGGCTGTGAGGATCATACCTTCGCCAGCGATGACTTCGGTGCTGGCGCCAATGGCGATGTTGACGTTGGGCTGGATGTCCGGGTTGCCGGCCTTGCCGATCGCCGCGATGCGCCCGTCCTTGAGACCGACGTCTGCCTTGACGATGCCCCAGTGATCGATGATCAGCGCGTTGGTGATCAGGGTGTCGACCACCTCGGCGGCCAGCAACTGGCTCTGACCCTGGCCGTCACGGATGACTTTACCGCCACCGAATTTCACTTCTTCGCCGTAGGTGGTGAAGTCCTTTTCCACTTCGATCCACAACCCGGTATCGGCCAGGCGCACCTTGTCACCGACGGTGGGACCGAACATGTCGGCGTAGGCTTGACGGGAAATCTTCATTCGTTCGCCCTGGAATTCAATTGAGTTTGAGACTGTTCGCTTCGCTCACAGATTCGCGAGCAAGCCCGCTCCCACATTCGATCGCGTTCCCCTGTGGGAGCGGGCTTGCTCGCGAAGGCGTCAGTGGGGACATCGCATTACTTAGAGGTCACCCATGACCCGCCCGGCAAACCCGAACACCCGGCGATGCCCGGCCAGATCCACCAGCTCGACCTCGCGGCTCTGCCCCGGTTCGAAACGTACCGCCGTGCCGGCCGGGATGTTCAGGCGCATGCCGCGACTGGCGGCACGGTCGAAAGTCAGGGCGTCGTTGGCTTCGAAAAAGTGGTAATGCGAGCCCACCTGGATCGGTCGGTCGCCGCTGTTGGCCACCTTCAGGCTGAGGGTGCGCCGGCCAACGTTGAGCTCAATCTCGCCGGACTGGATCTGGTATTCACCGGGAATCATCAATGGGCTCCTTGGAGAATCTTGTAGTAGAGGGCGGTCGGCTTGTAGCGGCCGCTCGGGTCGCAGGCGTAATCGGGAATCTCGCCGGCGCGGGTATAGCCCAGCGACTGGTAGAAGTCTTCGGCGGGCGAACCGGCCTCGGTGTCGAGGTAGAGCAAGCCGCGCTTGTGCTGCAGGGCGGCCGCCTCCAGAGCGCTCATCAATTGCTGGCCCAGCCCTCGCCGCCGCGCATCTTCGCGCACCAGCAACTTCTGCACTTCGGCACGGTTCAGGCCGTTGGCTTTCTGGCACAGGCTCAGCTGTACGCTGGCCTGCACCTGCTCGTCCTTGACCACCACCCACAGCAACACACGGCCCTTGTTCAGGTTGTCCTGGACCTCATCGAACCAGGCATGGGCCTGAGTCGCATCGAGGTCAGCCATGAAGCCGACACTGGCGCCATGGCCGACAGCATCGAGCAGCAGGTCGATCAGGCCCTGGCGGTAATGCGCAAAGCTTTCAACGTTGACGCGTCGCAGTTGGGCGGCGTTCATCGGGCATTACTCCTGGTCGATGCCTGGCGGCTGCGCGCCGGGGTTGAGGGTCAGTTGCATGAACGTCAGGTCCAGCCAGCGGCCGAACTTGGTGCCGACCTGAGGCATTTGCCCGGTGGTGATAAAGCCGATGCGTTCATGCAAGCGAATGGAGGCCGCGTTGCCGCTTTCGATGGCGGCGACCATCACGTGCTTGCCGCAGCCTTTGGCACGTTCGATCAGCGCTTGCATCAATTGCGGGCCGAGGCCGTTACCGCGCTGGTCGCTGCGCACGTAGACCGAGTGCTCGACGGTATGGCGGAAACCGTCGAATGGCCGCCAGTCGCCGAACGAGGCATACCCGAGCACGGTGTTGTCGGCATCGACGATCACCAGAACCGGATAAGCCTGGGATTGCCGGGCGCTGAACCAGGCCTGGCGGTTGCCGAGGTCGACTGTCTGTTCATTCCAGATCGCCGTGGTGTTGAGCACCGCGTCGTTGTAGATGTCGCGGATCGCCGGCAGATCGGCATGCACGGCATCGCGGATGTGGTAAGTCATGGCGCGGCCTCAGGCGATGGGTTGGTGGACGGTGACCAGTTTGGTGCCGTCGGGGAAGGTGGCCTCGACCTGGATTTCCGGGATCATTTCCGGGATACCTTCCATCACTTGTTCGCGGGTCAATAGGGTGGTGCCGAAGTGCATCAGGTCGGCCACGGTCTGGCCGTCGCGGGCGCCTTCGAGCAGTGCGGCGGAAATGTAGGCCATGGCCTCCGGGTAATTGAGCTTCACACCGCGAGCCAAACGCCGTTCGGCCACCAGGCCAGCGGTGAAAATCAGCAGCTTGTCTTTTTCGCGTGGGGTCAGGTCCATCGTAGACATCCATCCGGGCAGATTAAAAAGAGTGGGATCTGCTCCCACAGAAAGCAATTCAGGTATTCCATATTCTGGGTGCTACAGCCTCGCGACCCAGCAGGGCGGGGCGTAACAACTTCCAAAGTTCAATCAGCCAGCCTCGTGCCAACAGCGCCTCACTGGCCAGGCACCGGGCAATCAGCAATCCCGGCAACTGGGTCAAATCCCCGCGCACGTCGTTGGTCAGCGAACGGCACTTCTCCAGCAGCTCGCTATCAATTTCACCCGTCACCAGCAACGTCGCAAACACCGGTTGCCCATCCAGCCCGATAGGCGAATCCAGCAGACCGTCCGCACCGACAATGCGCTGGCGTTCATGCCAGAGCAACTGACCGTCGCGGCGAATATCCAGATGTGCCTGGAAATGCCCAAGTTCGAAACGCTCGCCACTGGCCGGGCGCCCAAGGGCCACGACGTCCCAGTAGAACAGCCGTGCATCGCCCTCAAGGTCGATGGACGTGCTGAGTTCAGCCTGGGCAGCGCTGAAAATGATCGTCTCCTGGGGCAACCATTCCAGTGTCGCGCCGGCCGCCACCTTCAATTTCAGCTGCTGATAAGCGGGACCGGCGGCGCGATACCATTTGGCCGCGCCGGGGCTGGTGATTTGTGCCCAGGCATCGCCATCGACGAAGGCCGAGATGTCCAGCCGATCACCGCCGGCAATTCCGCCGGGGGGGTGGACGATGATGTGCTGACAGACTTCCGGTCCCTCGGCATACAGGTGTTTTTGCACCCGCAACGGACCTTTGTGCCGGCGCTGGACCGGGCGAGTGGTGTTGTCGAACCTGGCGTAGCCCAGTTCCAGTTCGGCGTGCCAACTGGGGGTGAACAAGGCACCGGAAGCGGGAAGAGTCATGGTCAGTGCTTATCGTGAGGTCATCAGGATGTTGCAAAGGCTGTGCCGCAAGATATTGCAGGCAAGAGGTGGCGGTTAAATGTATTGGCGCACCAATAGTGTGCGCGGTTGCAGGTTTGACGCGACAAATTGGTGCCTTGCCTCCCGAGGCGCTCCGCTTCGGGAGGTTCCGGCTCGGTGAGTACGGAGCGTGACGACTCAGATCGTAACGAGCCCGCGTACACCTTCTGCTTCCATGTTTTCTCCGCGCCCCTGTTGCACGATTTCGCCCCGGGACATCACCAGGTATTGATCGGCCAGTTCAGCGGCGAAATCGTAGAACTGCTCCACCAGCAAAATCGCCATGTCACCCCGGGCGGCGAGTTTTTTGATCACGGCACCGATCTCCTTGATCACCGACGGCTGGATGCCTTCGGTGGGCTCGTCGAGGATCAGCAGGCGAGGGCGACTGGCCAGCGCACGGCCAATGGCCAATTGCTGTTGCTGGCCACCGGACAGGTCGCCGCCGCGCCGTTGCTTCATTTGCAGCAACACCGGGAATAGCTCGTAGATAAACGCCGGAACTTCCCTGGCTTCGCTGCCGGGAAACCGCGACAGTCCCATCAGCAGGTTTTCTTCCACGGTGAGGCGGCCGAAGATCTCCCTGCCCTGCGGCACGTAGGCGATACCGGCATGCACCCGCTGGTGCGGCTTGAGCGTGGTGATCGGCTTGCCGTCCCAGTTCACTGCGCCTTCCCTGGCCGGTAGCAGGCCCATCAGGCATTTGAGCAGGGTGGTCTTGCCCACGCCGTTACGCCCGAGCAGGCAGGTGACTTCACCGACCTTCACGTCAAACGTCAGGCCGCGCAGGATGTGGCTCCCGCCGTAATACTGGTGCAGTTTGTCGACTTGCAGCATGTTCAAACTCTCCTCATTCCCTGTAGGAGCGAGCTTGCTCGCGAAGAACCGGAGGATGACGCGTTCATCCAGTCAGCCCGCGTCATCGTTAACCTCCATCGCGAGCGAGCTCGCTCCTGCAAAGAGCAATCAGCGTCCAAGATAGACTTCGATCACCCGCTCGTTGTCCTGCACCTGTTCCAGCGACCCTTCGGCCAGCACGCTACCCTGGTGTAACACCGTGACGTGGTCGGCGATCGAGCCGACGAAGCCCATGTCGTGTTCCACCACCATCAGCGAGTGCTTGCCGGCCAGGCTCTTGAACAGCTCGGCGGTGAATTCGGTTTCGGCGTCGGTCATGCCCGCGACCGGTTCATCGAGCAGCAGCAATTGCGGGTCCTGCATCAGCAACATACCGATCTCCAGGAACTGCTTCTGGCCGTGGGACAGCAGGCCGGCCGGGCGATTGACCGAGCTGGTCAGGCGAATGGTCTCCAGCACGTCGGCGATGCGGTCTTTCTGCTCGCCGCTCAAACGCGCCCGCAGGCTGGCCCACACCGACTTGTCGGTGTTCTGCGCCAGCTCAAGGTTTTCAAACACGCTCAAGGCTTCGAACACCGTCGGCTTCTGGAACTTGCGGCCGATACCGGCCTGGGCGATCTGTACTTCGCTCATCTGCGTCAGGTCCAGGGTTTCGCCGAACCAGGCCTTGCCGTGACTGGGCCGGGTCTTGCCGGTGATCACGTCCATCAGCGTGGTCTTGCCCGCGCCGTTGGGGCCGATGATGCAGCGCAGTTCACCAACGCCGATGTACAGGTTCAGATTGTTCAGCGCCTTGAAACCATCGAAGCTGACGCTGATGTCTTCCAGGGTCAGGATGGTGCCGTGGCGCGTATTCAGGCCTTTGCCGGCGCGCTCGCCGAGACCGATCGTATCGCGGCTGGTGCCGGCGTCCTTGTTGGGCTCCACGGGGAAAAAGGCTGGCTCAAGCATGAATTCAGCCGTCGCAGTGACTCTCATGATTCACCTCTCTTTTTCAGCAGACCGATCACACCCTTGGGCAGGTACAGGGTCACGACGATGAACAGTGCGCCAAGGAAGAACAGCCAGTATTCGGGGAACGCCACGGTGAACCAGCTCTTCATGCCGTTGACCACACCGGCGCCGAGCAACGGGCCGATCAACGTGCCGCGCCCACCCAGAGCCACCCACACCGCGGCTTCGATGGAGTTGGTCGGCGACATTTCACTCGGGTTGATGATCCCCACTTGCGGCACGTACAGCGCACCGGCCAGGCCACACAACACCGCGCTCAATACCCAGACGAACAACTTGAACCCGCGCGGATCGTAGCCGCAGAACATCAGGCGGTTCTCCGCATCGCGCAGCGCGGTCAACACCCGGCCGAATTTGCTCTGCGCCAGCCGCCAGCCGATGTACAGGCTCGCCACCAGCAACAGCACCGTGGCGAAAAACAGCACCGCGCGGGTGCCCGGCTCAGTGATGCCAAAGCCAAGAATCGTGCGGAAGTTGGTGAAGCCGTTGTTGCCGCCAAAGCCGGTTTCGTTGCGAAAGAACAACAACATGCCGGCGAAGGTCAGGGCCTGGGTCATGATCGAGAAGTACACGCCCTTGATCCGCGAACGGAAAGCAAAGAAACCGAACACCAACGCCAGCAGCCCCGGCGCCAGTACCACCAGGCACAAGGTCCAGAGGAAGCTGCTGGTGCCGGTCCAGAACCACGGCATTTCGGTCCACGACAGGAACGTCATGAACGCCGGCACACCATCGCCCGAGGCCTGGCGCATCAGGTACATTCCCATGGCATAGCCGCCGAGGGCGAAGAACAGGCCGTGGCCGAGGGACAGCAGGCCGGCGTAACCCCACACCAGATCGAGTGCCAGTGCGACGATGGCGTAGCAAAGTATCTTGCCCACCAGCGTCAGCGTGTAGGCCGAAACGTGCAGCGTGTTGTCCGGCGATAACAGCGACAGCAGCGGTAACGCCAGCAGCAGAATGAGGATCACCGCGCCGACGGCAATCGTGATTTTCGGGCCGGCCTTTTGTGTGGCCTTGAGCATCAGGGGCTGGTTCATCAGTCGATCACCCGTCCTTTGAGTGCGAAGAGGCCTTGCGGACGTTTCTGGATGAACAGAATGATCAGCGCGAGGATGAGGATCTTGCCGAGCACGGCACCGATCTGCGGTTCGAGAATCTTGTTGGCTACCCCTAAGCCGAATGCGGCCAGCACGCTACCGGCCAACTGACCGACACCGCCGAGCACCACCACGAGGAACGAGTCGATGATGTAGCTCTGGCCGAGGTCCGGGCCGACGTTGCCGATCTGGCTCAGGGCTACGCCGCCGAGGCCGGCGATACCCGAGCCGAGGCCGAAGGCGAGCATGTCCACGCGCCCGGTGGGCACGCCGCAACAGGCGGCCATGTTGCGGTTCTGGGTGACGGCACGCACGTTGAGACCCAGGCGTGTCTTGTTCAGCAGCAGCCATGTGAGCACCACCACGAACAGCGCAAAGGCAATGATGACGATGCGGTTGTACGGCAGCACGAGATTGGGCAGCACCTGAATCCCGCCCGACAGCCACGCGGGGTTGGCGACTTCGACGTTCTGCGCGCCGAACACCAGGCGAACCAGTTGAATCAGCATGAGGCTGATGCCCCAGGTGGCGAGCAGGGTTTCCAGCGGACGGCCGTAGAGGTGGCGAATCACCGTGCGCTCCAGCGCCATGCCGATGGCCGCGGTGACGAAAAACGCCACGGGCAGCGCGACCAGCGGATAGAACTCGATGGCCTGCGGGGCGAAGCGCTGGAACATCAGTTGCACCACGTAGGTCGAGTAGGCGCCGAGCATCAGCATCTCGCCGTGGGCCATGTTGATCACGCCGAGCAGGCCGAAGGTGATTGCCAGGCCGAGGGCGGCGAGCAGCAGTATCGAGCCCAGCGACATACCGCTGAATGCCTGGCCGAGCATCTCGCCGACCAGCAGTTTGCGTTTGACCTGGGCGAGGCTGGTCTCGGCAGCAGTGCGCACGTTGGCGTCAGTTTCGATCCCGGGATCGAGCAAGCCTTCGAGGCGGGTACGGGCCAGTGGATCACCGGTTTCGCCGAGCAGACGCACGGCGGCGAGGCGCACGGCCGGATCGCTGTCGACCAGTTGCAGATTGGCCAGTGCCAGGCTGAGGGCGGCATGAACGCTCTCGTCCTTCTCGCCCGTCAGTTGCCGGTCGAGGAATGCAAGCTGCGCAGGTTTGGCGCTTTTCTGCAATTGCTGTGCGGCGATCAGACGGATTTTGGCGTCGGCGGCGAGCAACTGATGACTGGCCATGGCTGTGTCGATGAGGCCCCGCAGACGGTTGTTCAGGCGCAGGGTTTTCGGCTGGCCATCGACTGTCAGCTCGCCTTGTTGCAGGGCGTTGATCAACTCGATACGGGCCGGATCAGGCTGCGCAGCCCAGGTTTCCAGCAGCCTGGCTTGCTGCACGGGATTGGCGGCTACGAAGTCTTCGGCGTCGCTGGCGTGAGCGGCCATCGGTAACAGCAGGGCGATGGCGAGGAACAATCGGTAGATGGCAGTGGGCATAAAGAGTCGCCTTGCTCGGACTAAATGTGGGAGCGGGCTTGCTCGCGAAAGCGGTGAGTCAGTCACATAAATGTTGGATGTGCCGCCGTCTTCGCGAGCAAGCCCGCTCCCACAGGGAGTTGTGTTGGGCCTGAACAATCGTCAGGCCCAATGGCTCAGTTGCTCTTCACCGCATACTCCGGCTTCTTGTCGTTGCCCGGGATGAACGGGCTCCACGGCTGGGCGCGGATCGGTCCTTCGGTCTGCCACACCACGTTGAACTGACCGTCAGACTGGATCTCGCCGATCATCACCGGCTTGTGCAGGTGGTGATTGGTCTTGTCCATGGTCAGGGTGTACCCGGATGGCGCGGCAAAGGTCTGGCCGGCCAGGGCTTCGCGGACTTTGTCGACGTCGGTGGACTTGGCTTTTTCCGCCGCTTGCGCCCACATGTGGATGCCGACATAAGTGGCTTCCATCGGGTCGTTGGTCACGGCCTTGTCGGCGCCCGGCAGGTTGTGTTTCTTCGCGTAGGTCTTCCAGTCATCGACGAACTTCTTGTTCACCGGGTTCTCGACCGATTCGAAGTAGTTCCACGCCGCGAGGTTGCCCACCAGTGGCTTGGTGTCGATGCCGCGCAGTTCCTCTTCGCCGACCGAGAACGCCACGACCGGAACGTCGGTGGCCTTCAGACCCTGGTTGGCCAGTTCTTTGTAGAACGGCACGTTGGAGTCGCCGTTGACGGTGGAGATAACGGCCGTCTTGCCACCTGCCGAGAACTTCTTGATGTTGGCGACGATGGTCTGGTAGTCGCTATGACCGAACGGGGTGTAGACCTCTTCGATGTCCTTGTCGGCCACACCTTTGGAGTGCAGGAACGAACGCAGGATCTTGTTGGTGGTGCGCGGGTAGACGTAGTCGGTGCCGAGCAGGAAGTAGCGCTTGGCGCTGCCGCCTTCTTCGCTCATCAGGTATTCCACCGCCGGGATTGCCTGCTGGTTCGGTGCGGCGCCGGTGTAGAACACGTTTGGCGACATCTCTTCGCCTTCGTATTGCACCGGGTAGAACAACAGGCCGTTGAGTTCTTCGAACACCGGCAGCACCGATTTGCGCGACACCGAGGTCCAACAGCCAAATACCACGGCGACCTTGTCCTGGGTCAGCAACTGACGCCCCTTCTCGGCGAACAGTGGCCAGTTAGACGCCGGGTCGACCACCACAGGCTCGAGCATCTTGCCGTTCACGCCGCCCTTGGCATTAATCTCGTCGATGGTCATCAACGCCATGTCTTTCAACGACGTTTCGGAAATCGCCATGGTCCCGGACAACGAATGCAGAATACCGACCTTGATGGTCTCGGCGGCCTGGACAGTCCAGGTCATGCCCATCGCGGCAATGGATGCCGTGAGTGTGAAAGCCTTGATCAAACTGCGACGCTTCATTGTGCGATCTCCATGAACATTGAGTTTTTATGGTTGGCAGATGCGGACGACTGAAGGGTGTTTTGCAAGGGCTGTGCCTAAGGGGGAAAACAGTCTATTCAGAGCGGTCGCCGACGGACGAGTCCTGCGCGCCGCACCATGCTCGGGCGCGCAATGCCGGGCAGGGCACGGCTGTGCGCCCAAGTGGTGCCTGGCGATATACATATGTACCGCTCCGGGATTTTTGCACTGGATAACCTGAGTGCTCACTTAAGTCTGTATTCAGGTTGGAGCACTTTCATGGATGAGAACAAAGCCCCGAACAATGCCGCGCCTCTGATGAGCCGCGAATTTCTCTCGGCCGATGACGCGGCGCGGTATGCACACGAACAGGTTGGCCAACGACGTGACCGCAAGTTTGTCGCGATGATTTTCAAGCGCGGTGCACAGAGATTTGTCGTCACCGAGCCGGTCGAAGCCGGGGACCACTTGCTGGAAACCCAGCTGTTCGCGGTGGACGGACGAGGCCGGCCGGTCTATCCGGCCAATCATCAGTTAGACAGTTGGTTCTACTCGCACCAAGCGCTGTCGACCCTCGATGCGGCGCAGATACAGCGCCTGAAGTGGTCGCGCATGGACGCGACCGTGAGCTTGCAGATGTTCAGCATCCACGAGTTGTTCCATATCGTCACGTCAGATGTTCCGGCCTATTTGTCCGGGGCTGAAGACAGCCTGTTGTGGTTCGAGGAAGACAGTGCAGGCTGGCAGAGTCTGTTGCAGCGTCTTGGCACTCCGGCTAACCCGGGGCCTCTGGCGCAAGGCCTTGAGCAGGGCAGTGTCCTGCCGGTCGAGTTCGTCCGGGAGGTGGCGCAGGCAGGCACATTGCGGATAGTCGTCGACAACACGCCATGGGGATACCGGGGCAAGGTAACCGGTCAGTGGAGTCCGTTACCGACGCTTGGCGAACGGCCGGTGCCACAACAGGTGGCCTACGGCGCGATTTTTTCCTCGGCGGATGAAGCCGCGCAGGACCGTTTCTCCCGAATGAGGGGCCAGACCAACCAGGAGCAGACCTGGTTCGGCTTTATCCTCAAGCAGCAGGGCAAGGAGGAGTACGTCGCGACGGAGCTGGTGGCGGTCAATGGTGTTCGTGACAAGCTGTTTTCACGTCGCAGTCTCTTTCCCCTTACCCCCGATTTCATGGAGCTGGTCGCGCCGGAATCCTTCAAGCGCCACTCCTATTTTTATTCGCGCCAGCGGGTCACCCATACCCGCCCCAATCGTGAATGGCTGGCCAGGCACTTCATCGTGCCCAGAGATCTGTTCATTGTCGTGTATGACTCCCGACGACCACCCATCGTCGAAAGGCCCGGTACGATCCCAACTTATATCGGCACGCAGGACGGTGCACTGCTCAAGTACACCCTGCGCCCGAACAGCAAGCTATTCGATAACGACACACCGAACATGGGGCTGGAGGATGTTCAGTCCAACCTGGCCAACGGAAAACTGACCTCCAGCGATTTTGTGAAGGTGGTGGCCAACAGTGGCGCATTGAGCGTCTTGCATACCAATGCTGTGTGGGACAGGGAAGGCCCGGTCGACATCAACTGGCGTCCCGCCCTGAATCTGGAGCGATGCCAGTTGAGCGCGGCCTTCGCGACGGCCGATGATGCGGTGTTGTCCGCGCGCTCCCGAATTCCGGCTGACACCGACAGGGTCTATGGCGGTCTGGTATTGAAGCGTCCGGACGGCTTGTTTGTCGCCACTCAACCAGTGATTGCGCTCCATGAGGATTTCGCTGTGGAGTGGATCTTCCCGGACGAAAGCATCGGCGCGGGGCTTTTTCCTGCCGGTTGTTACATCGTCGGCCGTTACCGTTCGCGCCAGAGCCGGACTGTGCCGGTGATCCTTGAAGAAAAGCAGAGGCAACTGTACCTCAACATGCTCTCGGTCAAGGTTGTATACACCGCGTTCAACCGAGGCGGGCGGTTTCTGGACGAATACCTGTTCGGGCCGGATGGTTCGGTGATCCGTTACCGTTGCGGGACCTGGAGGCAGTTGCATGCCGATCTGGCCCGCGCGCTGAACGGTTATGGCAACCTGCCCCACGACCTGGACGCGGAGTGGATCAGGAAGCGTATCCATGAAGGGGATTTGAGCCCGGTCGAATGGATCGACTCGCTGGCAAGGAATGGCTATTTGCAGGTAGTGGTCGGCAGCCCGACCTGGGGTGTGCCACGTACAGTCGATCAGCTCGCTGTCGCCCTTGTTGAGCCCGACACACTTTCGCCTGCCACAGCGAGCAGCGAGCCGCGTTACAGCCCGATGTTTGCTCAAGAGTCCGCCGCAGCCCGGTTTGCCCATGAGCAGGCGGGCGAACGTGCGGTCCCCGGTTTCGGGTTCATTTTGCACAACGAGCGCCTTGGCGCCTATCACAGCACTTTACCGGTGGCGGTGCAGGACTCGGCACTGGCATATGACCGTGTCTTTCCCGAAGGGCAATTGCCATCGGGTTACATCGTTTCAAGCGTTTATCTATGTGCCGCGCGCAATGAGAACGACACAGGTGATGACGAGTTCGGGAGCTTTTTCTTCTCGCCCATGGCAGTGCATCAGGTATTGGCAAGGGCCAGGATCAGCAATGGTTACAAACCTGTTTATTTTTCCTGTGCCGATGGTGCACTTTTGCAATTTGAAACAGCCTACTACACGCCAGGGGTACCACCCGAACTGGACAGTCAGTCGGAGAGACTCCTAGGCACTTTTGGCTCGTTCGAACAGGCGCGCGCCGACCTGCGTAATATCAGCCTGCGCACCTTCACTCTGGGTGACTACATCCAGCGCATGGTCAAGTTCGGGAGACTGGAGGTTCTGGTATCCAGTGATTGCTGGGTGAAGGGTTATGTGGCGCGATACTGGCAACCGCGTCATCCGGGCATGTCCGAGCAGGAGCTCTGGAGCTGGAAGCCTGAACTGCCCATGGGGCCGATATTCCATCATCCCGACGATGCTGCCAGCTACATTCAGCGGCGCGCGGGAAGCGCCTACACGCAGACGACCACCTACGAGAGCGCCATCGTGGCCAAACCCGATACCTATTCCTATTGCGGACTGGAGCCATTGCCGCAAACGGATGAGAGCCTTGCCGGCCTCGGTCGGATCTTCCGCACGCTCACGGATCCTGATACCACCCGCAGAAATGAAGTCCCCCGCTTTGCGCCAGGCTACAAACTGATGGCGAGCCATCAGCTCTACCTGTCGGGCGTCTCTGCGTTGGCAGCAGATGAAGAGCAGGTCTACAGCAGCTTCACTTCGCCGACGCTGATGCGCCTTCATACTCATGCCTTGAAGGCTAAAGGCTTCAACATCAGTGCGTACTACTACTCGACGCCCCATGGTGCGCTGATCAAGTACGTACCCGAAAATACGCAGGTTGAAAAGGAGCTGTTGCTGACCCGCCAGGTCGATTTGGTCGACGGTCGGTGGGAAACGAAATTGTCGATGGCGGATTTCATTTCGAAACTGGCTGAAATCGGCGAGTTGCGGGTATTGCAGGCGGCCGCTTTCTGGAACCGTACGGGGCGGTTGGGTCAAAACTGGAAGGTCGTTCGCCGCCAGTTGCCACTGGCGCCGGTCAGGTTTCAGCGCGACGAGTTGTAACTGCGCAAGGTTCGTGCGCTACGTCAGCAGCGACGCATCAGGCCGATAAAGAACAGCCCGCCAATCGCTGCGGTAGCGATGCCAATAGGCAAGTCTTCCGGGGCGATCAGCGTGCGGGCAGCGACATCGACCCACATCAGGAACACGCTGCCGAGCAACAGACAAACCGGCAGCAACCGACGATGTTCGGCACCCGCCAGTCGACGCGCAATGTGCGGCACCATCAGCCCGACAAAGCCGATGGAGCCGCTGATCGACACCAGTACACCGGTCATCAGCGAAGCGATCACGAACATTCGCAGGCGCACTGCACGGGCATTCAGGCCCAGGGTGACGGCGGTCTGTTCTCCGGCCATCAATGCGTTCAGCGGTCGTGCCATGCCGAGCAACAGAACCAGCCCGAGCAACACACTCAGTGCCGGCACCGTGAGCAGCTCCCAGCGCGCCAGCCCGAGCCCGCCGAGCATCCAGAACATCACCGCGGAACTGGCGCGATGGTCGCCCATGAACAGCAACAGATTGGCGATCGCCATCATCACGAACGAGACCGCCACGCCGCACAGCAGCAACCGGTCACTGTCCAGGCGCCCGTGGCGACTGGCGATCATCAGCACCACCAGCATGCTCAGTAACGCACCGATGAATGCGGCAATCGGCAACGTCAGCAGGCCGACGATTTCGCCGACATGCAACACCACAATCACCGCGCCGAGGGTGGCGCCGGAGGTAACACCGAGCAGGTGTGGATCCGCCAACGGGTTGCGTGTCACCGCTTGCAGTACCGCGCCGATCAGTGCCAGCCCGGCGCCCACCAGCGCACCCAGTAACATGCGCGGCACGCGGATCAGCCAGACAATGTGTTCCTGGCCGGCGCTCCAGTCCTGCACGCCGATGCCGAACAGTTTGTGCAGCAGGATCCGCCACACCACGTCCACCGGCACCCGAGCCGGGCCGAAGCCCAGCGACACCACGCACGACACCAGCAGCACGGCGCCCAGGGCGATCAGCAGTAGCGCAAAACGACGATTGATCATTCGCCGTGGAAACCTTTGGCGAGGGTTGCCACTGCCAGCACATTGTCGATACCCGGTGTGGCCTGCACGTAAGGGATGACGATGAAGCGCTGGTCCCTGATCGCATCCACCGATTGCAGCGCCTTGTTGTTCAGCAGGAACCGGATCTTCTGTTCGGCGGTGATTTCGCTGTAGTCGACGATCACGATCACCTGCGGATTGCGCTCGACCACGGTCTCCCAATTGACTCGGGTCCAGCTCGCGTCGACGTCATCGAGGATGTTGCGCCCGCCAGCGGCGTCGATCAGCGCTTGCGGCATGCCGAGGCGACCGGACGTCATGGCGCGGTCTTCGCCGCTGTCGTAGAGGAAAACCCGGGGTTTTTCCACCGGCAAGTCATTGCCGATCTCTGCGACCTGATTCTGCATGTCGGCGATGAGCGCGTTGGCGCGATCCTGCACGTCGAAGATTTTGCCGAGGTTGCGCAGGTCGTTGTAAGTGTCTTCCAGGGTCGCGGCAGGGCGCTTCATCACGAAGGCGCAGGACTCGGTCAGCTCATACACATTGATGCCCAACGGTTGCAGGGTTTGCGGGGTGAGATCGCCGCCGACGCGCATGCCGTAGTCCCAACCGGCGAAGAGGAAATCGACGTTGGCATCGAGCAGGGTTTCCACCGACGGGTATTTGGCCGCCAACTCCGGCAGGCCGTCGAGAATGCTCTGCATCTCGGGCGTCACGGCCTTCCAGCCGCTGATGCCGCTATAACCGGCCATCCGTGGCTTGAGGTCGAGGGCGAGCATCATCTGGGTCATGTTGATGTCGTGGCTGAGTGCGTGTTGCGGTGCCTGCTTGAAGGTCAATTCGCGGTTGCAGCTTTTGATCATCAGCGGGTAGTGGGTGGCTTCGGCCAATGCCTGGACGCTGCCCAGCAGCATCGCGAGAGAGAGGCAGGAGCGCAGCAGGGAACGCAAATTCATGGTTGGGTTATCCAGGTGATTCGTGGGTAGCCGTGCAGCGGATGTTCATCGATCAGCGCTTCGACGCCGAACACATTGCGCAGCAGCGCAGCCGTCAGGACTTCTTTCGGCGTGCCGCTGGCGACGATACGACCATGGTTGATCACGTACAGCCGATCACAAAAAGCCGCAGCCAGGTTGAGGTCGTGAATGCTCGCCAGGGTGCCGATGTTCAAGCGCTTGACCAACTTCAAAAGCTCAAGCTGATATCGCGGGTCGAGGTGGTTGGTCGGCTCGTCGAGGATCAACAACTGAGGTTGCTGGACCAGGGCGCGGGCGAGGATGACTCGCTGTTTTTCACCACCGGAGAGAGTGGCGAACCCGTGGTCTTCGAAGCCCCCGAGACCGACTGACGCCAGGGCCTGGTTGATGAGGTTCGAGTCTTCAAGCGTGTCGCCATCAAACAAGCCTTTGTGCGGCGTGCGGCCCATGGCGACCACCTCAAAGACGGTCTGGCCGAAGGCATCAGGGAACTCCTGCAACACCACGGCGATGCGTTGCGCGCACCAGCGCGAGGGTTGCTGCCAGACATTCTGGTGATCGAGCCTGACCTCGCCGTGCTCCGGTTTACTGAAGCGCCAGGCACAACGCAAGAGGCTGGTCTTGCCGCTGCCGTTAGGGCCGATCAGTCCGACGAACTCACCGGCGGCCACGTGTACAGAAGCATCACGCAGCTGGAACTGGTGATGGCAATGGCCGTGGCCCAGGGGTGTCCAGGAAATGTTTGCGAGGTTCAGCGAGGACATGCAGTGACTCTTGAGGAGTTGCTAATGGCCCCTTCGCGGGCAAGCCCGCTCCCACAGGAATTGCGCTAATCCTGTGGGAGCGGGCTTGCCCGCGAAGGGGCCCGAAAGGACACCCTGAATGCGAGAGGGAGACGCGCGGGGGAGTTTACAGCCCATTGAGCCCCGCGCATCTCGCCTGTTTCATGATGAAGATGACGCGCTTTCAGTCTGCCGGGTAAAACGCGACAGCAGCAGGCGATCCAGCAACCACACCGCTACCAGTGAAGCACCCACCAACGGAAAGGCCACCGCCAGAACGAACATGATCACCATCGCGGTTTTCCATTTCGGCAGGTCGTGACGTAGCGGCGGCACGCCGAGTTTTCCTTGCGGGCGGCGCTTCCACCAGATCACCACACCGCTGACGGCACTGAGCAAAATCATCAGGCAGATCAGCAGCACGATGATCTGGTTGAACACGCCGAACATCTTGCCTTCATGCAGCATCACGCCGATTTCCGTGGCGCGGGCGACGGTGCCGTACTGCTCGTAGCGCACGTCGGCCAGGACCTTGCCACTGTATTGATCGACATGCAGGGTGGCGTCGTTGCGCGGGTCATCGGCGAACACCGAAATGGTGAACACGCCGGTTGCGGATTTCGGCAAGGTGATGCTGTAGCCCGGCTCGACCTTGCTCTGCGTGGCGATGTCTTGTACGTCTTGCAGGCTGATGGTCGGCGCTGCCGGGCCAGCATGCGCTCCGTCGTGGGCCATGTGCTCGGCGTGGTCACCGGACATCGGCATTGGCGTGTTTTCCATGGCCCACGGCACGGTCTGACGCGTGGCGCTGTTGAGGCTGCGTGCCTCGATGTCGGACTTCGGCACGTCATCCCACATCGCGGCAGGGAACACGTTCCACACGCCTGCAAATTTTTCGCCCCAGAACCCGGTCCAGGTCATGCCGCTGAGCAACATCACCAGCAACAGCGAGGCGCCCCAGAACCCGGTGACGGCGTGCAAGTCACGCCACAGCGCCCGGCCGCGGCTGCTCAGGCGTGGCCACAGAATGCCGGCCGCCTGGCCCCGTGGCCACCACAGGAACACCCCGGAAACCACCAGCACCACGCCCCAGCCGGCGGCCAGTTCCACCAGCCGGTCACCGGCGGTACCGATCATCAATTCGCCGTGAATCGCCCGCGCGATGGCTTGCAGGTTCTTCTTGGCGTCTTGCTCACCGAGGATGTCGCCGTGGTACGGGTCGACGAAAACGTTCAGTTCCTTGCCGCTGTCGAGTACGACAAACTGAGCGCTGCGTTCGGCGTTCATCGGTGGCAGGTATTGCTTGATCGTGACTTGTGGATAGGCGCCTTTCACCCGGTTGAGCAGGTCGTCAGCCGCCAGGGTGTGATGGCCGGCAGGGACGTTGAGCCAGCTGCTGTACATCAGCGAATCGAGTTGCGGTTTGAACAGGTAAATGGTGCCGGTCAGGGCCAGCATCACCATGAAAGGCGCCACGAACAATCCGGCATAGAAATGCCAGCGCCAGGCCAGGTTGTAGAAATTCACTTTGGGCTGTTTCATCTCGTGTGCTCCGCTTGGCTGGATCTTTTAGTTGTGTGTTGGCGGTTGCTGCGCAACCGATCGCGAGCAAGCTCGCTCCTACAGCGATGCTCTTAAAAGCTCATGTCCACCTTGGTCCAGAGCGTGCGCCCCGGCTCCTTGATGGCTTGCGGGTCATTGGCGGGGAAGCCGAAACCGGCGTTGCCGGCCAGGTTCAAGTGCTCGGCGTAAGCCTTGCCGAACAGGTTGTCGACGCCGCTGCTGACCTTCCAGTTGCTGTTGATCCGATAGGCACCGTTGAGGGAAAACACGCCGAAACCCGGCGTCTTGTCGAAGTCCTTGCCGACCACGTTGCCTTTGTTCAGGTCGATGCGGTTTTGCGCGGCAACCACTCTCCACAGTGCCCCGGCGCTCCAGTTGTCTTCGCTGTAGGTCAGGCCGAAACGGGTATCCAGCGGAGGCGTCTGCGGTAACGCCGTGCCATCGCTGCTGTTCTTGCCCCAGGCGTAGGCCAGGGTCGCGTCGGCTTTCCAGTTGTCGGTGAAGTTGTAAGCAGCGCCCAGTTCACCGCCCATGATTCGCGCGTCGATGTTCTCGGCTTGCGAGGTTGTACCCATCATTGTCGGGGTGTAGTTGAACAGGATGTAGTCGCGCACCTGCCCGACGTAAGCCGAAGCCCAGGCCTCAAGTACTTCCGTCTTGTATTGCAGGCCGAAATCGAGCTGGGTGGTTTTTTCCGGTTTGATCGAATCGAAGGCATTCACCGAGCCGGCGGGGCCGGACTTGGGTGAAAACAGCTCCCAGTAATCCGGGAACCGCTGGGTGTGACCGAGGCCGGCATACACGGTGGTCGGGTTGTCGGCCAGGTCGTGCTCATAGCGGATGAAACCGCTCGGCAGGGTATCGGCGCGGGTGTCGTCGGCGGTCGGATTCGGGCGGGTCATCATTCCCGAGCCGATGGTCTGCCGATAGTCCTTGGCCGAGGCACGGTCCAGGCGTGCGCCGCTGATCAGGCGATCACGGTCGGCGGCGTACCAGGTCAGTTCGCCGAAAACGCCGTAGTTATGGAAATCGGTATCCTTGGTGTACGGCAGGTCCTTGTAGGTGTCGATGCCCATGGCGCTGCGCTGGCGATGCTCGTTGGTCTGCGCGTCGATGCCGCTGATCAGCTGCACATCGGCCCAGCGCCAGGTGGCCTTGATCCGCGCACCGAGAGTGCGACGGTCGACGTTGGAGGCCATGGGACCGGCCATCATCCCGGTGCCGGACGGCGTGCGCAGGGTGTAGTTGTCCATCACGTGGTCGGCGTAGTTGTAGTAGACCTGTGCTTCGACCTTATCCAGTACGTCGCCGATGTTGGACTGCTCGAAACGCAGGCCAAGGCTTTCGCGCAGGAACTGCGAACCGTCCATGCCGCGCCCGGCGTACCGGGCTTCACCATCGCCACGGCCGGCGGTCAGCTCCAGCAAGGTGTCGGCGTTTGGCGTCCAGCCCAGCGCCACATCACCGTTCCATTTTTCATAGCGCGACGGCACGGTGTCGTTGTTGCCGTCCTGGTAGTCGTCGGAGTGTGCGGTGTTGCCGATGACCCGCACATAACCCGACTGGCCGCCGGCTGCAGCGTCCAGCAGTTTGTCGAAGCGGCCGTAGGAGCCGGCCAGCACGCTGGCATTGACCCGTGTGCCGAGCTCGCCGAAGTGCTCCGGTTCGCGGTCGAACAGGATGGTACCGGCTGAAGAGCCCGGCCCCCACAGCACGGTTTGCGGGCCTTTGATTACGGTGAGCTTGTCGTAGGTTTGCGGCGAGATGTAGGAGGTTGGGGCGTCCATCCGGCCCGGGCAGGCACCGAGCATCATGCTGCCGTTGGTGAGAATGTTCAGCCGCGAACCGAACATGCCACGCAGCACCGGGTCGCCGTTGGTGCCGCCATTGCGCACCAGGGCGAAGCCCGGGATGGTTTTCAGGTAATCGGCGCCATCGCTGGCCGGCACCGGTTGGCGCGGGTCCTTGGGGTTGGTGACGATGGTCAATGGCGAGCTGGGTGCAACGGCGGTAATCACCGTCGGGCTCAGTTCTTCACTGTGACCGGCATGGTCATCGGCCAGCGCAGAAGGCGCCAGCAAGGCACCGCACAGGATGGCGGTGGCGTGCCCGAAACGAACAGCGGATTCGTTCAGGGCAAAGGAGGCTTGGGCAGGGCTCAAGCACGGGACAGCAGAAAACCTGGACATGACAATTTCCATCGAACAGTCGTAAACGACACGGCCGGCAGCCTGCGCAATCCCTGTGGGAGCGGGCTTGCTCGCGAAGAGGGAGTGACAGTCAACATTGATGCCGTCTGGCACACCGCGTTCGCGAGCAAGCCCGCTCCCACAGGTTGCTTTGGCTGTCTTGCGGACCGTGTGAAATCAGAAGTGAGTGTTTACGCGATGGCGGGCGGGGCGCGGGTGCGGGCGCCGGGAAAGTAGGTTTGCCGGGCATGGCCCTGGCGCGCAGAGGGGGTGGTGAAGGTGTTGACGGGTGGAATGACGAAGTTGGCGAAGGACACGCCACCGGTCAGCGCCGGGCAATTGAACAGCAGGCTGCAATAGCCGCACTTTTCCCACAGCACATGGTGCCCCGGGGCAGGCGGGCAGTGCTCGGCGGTGGCTTGCGTGCCATGGTCGGCATGCTCCATCGCCGACATGTCCATCGGCATGTCCATGCTCATGCCCGCAGGCATGCTCATCGACATGGCGCGCGAATCCATCGGCATCGACTGAGAAATCAGCGGACCGATAAAGATCATCAGCATGGCGAACAGGCTGATCCAGCTGCCGCGTGTCAGGCTCATTGCCTGATTTCGCGACCTGGGTGACCTGGCGCTAAGCGAGCGCATGGGCGTTTTCAGCTCAGGCGATTACGGCGTGTGCACGTGCGCTTGCAGGCTGTCCGGCGCCTGCTTCTGCACCGCGACTTCGACCGTCACGTCACCGGACTTCTCGAAGTGCAGCGTCATCGGGAAGCGATTGCCGTCAACCAGCAGGCTACGATCCTTGAGACCCAGCAACATCACGTGATAGGCCATCGGTGCGAAAGTGACCTCGCCACCGGCGGGCACTTCCACGCTCGGTACGTGCTGCATTTTCATCACGTCGCCTTGCATCAGGTGTTCATGCAATTGCGCTTCGCCCGCAATGGGGGTGTCGACGCTGAGCAGGCGGTCGGCGGTCTTGCCTTCGTTGTTGATCACGAAATACGCCGCAACGGTGGGCGCATTGGGTGGCAACTCCTGGGACCACGGATGCGCGATTTCCAGTTCGCCGACCTTGTATTCGTGGGCATTGGCAAAGCAGGCAGGCAGCAGCAACGCGGCCAGAACGATGAGTTTGTTCAACATGGCAGTTCTCCAGAATGATTTGAAACGCAGGTCAATTGCGAAAAAAATCAAACCAGAGGGGAGGCGCGGGGGTTGAGACTCGGCCATTGCTGGCGCGGTGACGGACTTTCAAGAGAGGTCGCAGGCAGGCTTCGGTTGGACTCGAAGTGCGCGAAATACAGTTGTGGCGTATGCCCCGGCAGCGCCACCAATGGCGCAGAACCCGAGCAGCACCAGCAATGCTGCATGTTGGAATGATCGTCGCTTTGCGGGGCTTTCTGTTCCAGGTCTCCGATGGAAATCGCCACCATCCTGGTGCCGCTGGAGCTGCAGAAACTGCCCCACAACAACTGTTCGGCCGGTGATTTCACCGATTGCGCCATCGCTCCGGACATCGGCATGGCGAGCATGTTGAACAGCACTGCGAAGCAGGCTATCCAGGCAATTGCGAGCCGTTGTCGGGACATGGGACAAATCCGTTTGGGTGGGCGATCAGGCGCGGGCTATTTAGCCTGATCAGGGCCGATAAGTAAAAAGACGGCGTGCGGTGTGGTGTCGCAGCGCCGTCCTTTCGTAGCTTTTATGATAGTCGTGAATTTCAAAGTGCCGGTAGCGTTTGAGCTTTGTTCAGAATCCGCCGGACTATAGGGTTGGAACCACTGAATGGATAATCGATGTGCTCCGGAGACGTTGCAGGAATAGTTCCGGCGGACGGGGGATCAGGAACAGTCGAAGAGCGACAGGGCCGTCAGGATGTCTGTCACCGCTCCAAACTCCCGATCAACCCTTGGCAACTCCGGCCGCTTCAAAACAATCACCGGCACCCCCCGCTCACGCGCGACTTCCAGTTTCGGCTCGGTCGCCGTGCTGCCGCTGTTCTTGCTGATCAGCACGTCGATGTTTCGCCGCTCGAACAACTCACGTTCATCGTCGATCAGGAATGGCCCGCGGGCGCCGATCACTTCGCAGCGCTCGTTGCCCGGATACAGGTCCAGGGCGCGCAGGGTCCAGAACTGCCGTGCAGGAATCTCATCGAGGTGTTGCAGGGGCTCGCGACCGAGGGTGAACAGCGGTCGACGGAAGGGCTTCAGGGCTTCGATCAGTTCGGCCCAATCGCTGACTTCCCGCCAGTCATCACCCGCCTGGGCTTGCCAGGCGGGACGCCGTAGCGCCCAGCAGGGGATGCCGCTCAAGCGTGCGGCGGTCGCGGCGTTCTGGCTGATTTGGGCGGCGTAGGGGTGAGTGGCATCGAGCAGCAGATCGATACCTCCATCGCGAATGAATTGCGCCAGCCCCTCGGCACCGCCGTAGCCGCCGACGCGAACCTGGCATTGCAGATCCGTCGGTATCCGACCGATGCCGGCCAGGCTGTAGATATGCTGCGGTCCCAGCGTGCGGGCAATGGCCATGGCTTCGGTCACGCCGCCGAGCAACAGGATGCGCTTCATTCAAAGGCTCCCGCATGGCCAACAATCCCGCCCTGGCGATCGATGGCAAAGACTTCCACCTGAACCTGCGCCGGCACCACGCTGCGGGCAAAATCCAGGGCGTGCTGACAGACTGCATCACCCAGGGCGACCCCGGCTGCGGCAGCCATGGCCAGTGCCTGCTGGCTGGTGTTGGCCTCGCGGATGCTCTGCTGCAAGGCCGCATCGGCGCCGACCTGCGCCGCCCATGACGCCAGTTGCGGCAGGTCAATGCTCGAATGGCGACTGTGCAGGTCCATATGCCCGGCCGCCAGTTTGCTGATCTTGCCGAAACCACCGCACAGGCTGAGTTTATCCACAGGCACTTTGCGCAGATGCTTGAGCACGGCGCCGACGAAGTCGCCCATTTCGATCAGGGCGATTTCCGGCAGGTTGTAGACCCGGCGCATGGTGTCTTCGCTGGCGTTGCCGGTGCAGGCGGCGATGTGCAGGTAACCGTTGGTTTTCGCCACGTCGATGCCCTGGTGGATCGAGGCGATGTAGGCCGCGCAGGAAAACGGCCGGACGATGCCGCTGGTACCGAGTATCGACAGGCCACCAAGAATGCCCAGGCGCGGGTTCATGGTTTTCAGTGCCAGTGCCTCGCCGTTCTCGACATTGATCGTAACGTCGAAACCACCGCTGTAGCCGAGTTCGTCGGCCAGTCGGGCCAAGTGTTCACTGATCATTTTGCGTGGCACCGGATTGATCGCGGGCTCGCCGACACCCAGCACCAGCCCGGGCCGGGTCACGGTGCCGACGCCACGCCCGGCCTTGAAGCGAGTCCCCGGTTCGGCGCTCAGGCGCACCTGGGAGTAGAGCAGGGCTCCGTGGGTCACGTCCGGATCGTCACCGGCATCCTTGAGGGTTCCCGCTTCGGCGCCGTCCTCGGTGAGGCGGCAAAACTCCAGGCGCATCTGCACCTGTTTGCCCTTGGGCAACACGATTTCCACGGCGTCGGTCGATGTGCCGTCCAGCAACAGACGTGCAGCGGCGAGACTGGTAGCCGTGGCGCAACTGCCGGTGGTCAGGCCGCTGCGCAGGGGGGCGGGTTGTTCGGCGGTTTCATCACGCATCGAAGGGTTTCGTCACGTCCAGCAAGGTAATCGGCAAGGCCTGGCGCCAGGTGTCGAAGTCGCCCAGCGGTTGTGCCTGGGCGATATGAATGCGGGTCAGTTCCCCGCCGTGTTGCTCGCGCCAGGCCATCAGGGTCATTTCACTTTGCAGGGTGACCGCGTTGGCAATCAACCGGCCCCCGGGTTTGAGTCCGGCCCAGCAGACATCAAGCACGCCTTCGCGGGTGACACTGCCGCCGATGAAAATCGCATCCGGCCGCTCCAGCCCGGCCAAGGCCTGGGGCGCGCTGCCACGAACCAGCTGCAGGCCGGGTACGCCGAGGGCATCGCGGTTGTGTTCGATCAACGTTTGGCGGCCCGCATCTGCCTCGATGGCCAGTGCACGACAGCTGGGGTGAGCGCGCATCCATTCGATGCCGATCGAGCCGCAGCCGGCGCCGACGTCCCACAACAGTTCGCCGGGAGTTGGAGCCAGGCGCGCGAGGGTGATGGCGCGCACATCGCGTTTGGTCAGTTGGCCGTCGTGCCGGAACGCCGAGTCCGGCAGGCCGGCCAGTCGCGACAGCCGCAACGTGTTGGGCTCGGCGACACACTCGATGGCGATCAGGTTCAGGTCGGCGATCGGCGAATCGTTCCAGTCGCTGGCGATACCGTCGATGCGCCGCTCGGCTTCACCGCCCAGATGTTCCAGCACGGTGAGACGGCTGGGGCCGAAGCCGCGTTCGCGCAACAGTGCTGCGATGGCGGTGGGGCTGCGGCCGTCATTGCTCAATACCAGCAAGCGCACACCGCTGGACAGGTGGGCGCTGAGTGCGGCGACAGGCCGGGCCACCACTGAAAGAGTGATGACTTCCTGCAAGGGCCAGCCCATTCGTGCTGCGGCGAGCGAGCAGGAAGAGGGCGCCGGCAGAATAAGCATTTCATCGCTGGATAAATGTCGAGAGAGGCTGGCTCCCACCCCAAAAAACATCGGATCACCGCTGGCCAGGACGCAAACGGGCTCTCCCTGTTTCGTCAAAACCGGTTCAAGGGCGAAAGGACTGGGCCACAATTGCCGTACACCGCGGATGCAGGCGGGCAACAAATCCAGCTGCCGTTGACCGCCAATGATCCGCGTGGCGTTCAGCAGAGCGTGTCGGGCATTTTTGCCTAGCCCCTTGAAACCGTCCTCTCCGATGCCTACCACTGTCAGCCAGGGGGTCATGCTGTTCCTCTTCTATCAATCGAAGCCAAATCATCGCGCTGTCGGTCTGTGTCGGTCTGTGTCGACCTGTGCGGTTGTGCATCATAGCTCGGTGTGGATTGAATTCGCCTGTTGTCAGCGGGAGAAAGCGTCATTGACGGTGATAGGGCACTATTACGGATGTATTGTTGGTAGCTTTTGCAGGTCGAATCTCTTCATCCTGATTTCGCTCCGTTTGCGGTCTATGAGCGCTCTTTTGCTTTCGAGTACGTTTTTGTCAAGTTTCAGAATGGCTCGGTGCTGAATGATCTTTGTCGTCTGTTCTTCCGTGTGAAAAAATAGAAAGTTGCTCCTTTTTGTAGATGTCACCAATTCGAGATTAAAAACGGCGACTTCAAGAAAGCCCTTTGAGTCATAGCGTGCAGGTATTACCTGAAACCGCTCTCCCAAGAGACTTTGTTGGTCCAGTGAATACAGCGCGGGCTCGTCGGTTTTCAGCGCGTCGAGGGTGTCGATCATGGCGTTTCCTTGTCGGGTGTCCGGCATGGCTTGAGCGCTCTGGACCAGAAACTCCGCAATGCTGCTCGAGAGGGTGTGTTGAGTGCGGCTAAAGATGGCATCCTGAAAGACGGACCAGCCAAGAAAATTCAACGTTGTGACGTATTCATGCAGCCACTTTGTCGAGTTGGCAAAGCGACTGCTGACCATGTCTGCGGACCGGGTGGCTATCTGAGTGCAATGAGTGAAGTCGTCGTAATCTTGCAGAGAAAGTTGCTCGATGCATGAAATGAGATTGTGGGCGGTCAATGCTCCAGCCGGTGTTTTCGTGTTCATGTACTACTCCTTGTATATATCTATATTCCGTTGTTGTTTGTTTTGCATGTTGGGCAAACGTACAAGAGTGGCTGTGTGGTTTGAATAAGATTGATAGGTGAAATTGATTCTTGCTGTTTGCAAGCGAAGCAACTTTATGTCTGGGTCGAGAGTATTTCGTCGTCAAGCCGCTTGGGCTTTTCATCAGGCCGGACAAAGCAGGCATAATGCTGTCCTTCGTCTTGTACCGGTCGTCCTGTGAAGTCACGTCAGATACCCAACCGTTTGCGCCCTTCCGCCTGTCCCGGGTTGTTGCGTGTCGTCCAGGCATTGGATGGTGGCATTTGCCGGATCAAGCTCGACGGCGGCGCCATCCGTGCGCACCAGGCAATCGCTGTGGCTGATGCCGCCGAGCGATATGCCAGCGGTGCGATCGAGGCAACCAACCGGGCCAACCTGCAGATCCGCGGGATTGGCAACCAGCAAACGGCGTTGATCGACTGTCTGCTGGCTACCGATCTGGGACCACGCACGGCAGCTGGCGACGATGTGCGCAACCTGATGCTCAGCCCCGGCGCCGGGATCGACCGGCACATGCTATTCGACACACGCCCGTTGGCAGGGCAGGTCCTCGCCACGCTGCAGAGCCACGAACCGTTTCACGACCTCAGCGCCAAGTTCGCCGTGCAACTCGATGGAGGTGAAGACCTGGCGATGCTCGAGCATCCCCATGACCTGTGGCTCTCGGCGTTTGAGCAAGACGGCGAGCGACGGCTGGCGTTCGGTCTGGCGGGATGCCCGACGGACAGCCCCGCCGGTTCGGTTGCACTCGACGACGGGCATGCGCTGGTGGTCGCGGTCCTTGAGTTGTTCCTTGAACTGGCGCGCCCCGAGCAGACGCGGATGCGCCATTTGCTGGCCGGGTATTCGGTCGAGGCCTTACTGCTTCGGCTGGCTGAGCGAGTACCGCTGCAAGCCGTTGTCCGCTGGCAGCGGGATTCGGGTGCCAGTGATTTGCATATCGGCGCCCATCCCCAGGCCGAGCCCGGTGTTGTCTATGTAGGGGCTGTCCCGCCGCTGGGGCGGCTCGATCCGGCGATGCTGCGAGGCGTGGCACGACTGGCACGCGAGTTCGGTGATTCCAGTCTGCGCTTCACGCCCTGGCAAAGCCTGCTGCTGCCCAATGTCCGTGCGGAAAACGCCGCCGAGGTCATTCGGCAATTGCAATGTCTGGGTTTGCAGTGCGAAGCCGATCAGCCCTTATCCCGGTTGATTGCCTGCACCGGTTCGAACGGCTGCGGTAAAGGCCTGGCCGAGACCAAGGGCGATGCCCTGCAACTGGCTACATTGCTGCAGCGTCACGGACAATCGCCGAGCGTGCATTTGAGCGGATGCGCGCGTTCCTGTGCCGCCGCGCATACGGCGCCCGTCACTTTGCTGGCCGTCGCCCCCGGTCACTACGATCTCTATTTTCGCGATGCAGCGCAGCCGGGTTTCGGCGCACTGCACGCATACAACCTTACTATTGAAGCGGTCGCGGCTCTGCTCGACGCCCGCTCACGGAGCCCCCTTGATGCTTGATTACATCCGCGACGGTCAGGAGATCTATCGCAACTCCTTCGCGATCATTCGCGCCGAGGCCAACCTCGACCGAATCCCGGCCGATCTGGAGAAACTCGCGGTCCGTGTGATTCACGCCTGCGGCATGGTCGAGGCCATCGACGGTTTGCAGTTTTCCGAAGGTGCAGGCAAGGCCGGGCGTGATGCACTGGCAGCCGGCGCGCCGATCCTGTGCGATGCGCGGATGGTCTCCGAGGGCGTTACCCGTGCACGGCTGCCAGCGAACAATCCGGTGATCTGCACCTTGCGCGATGAGAGCGTTCCGCAGCTGGCCCGTGAATTGGGCAACACCCGCTCAGCTGCTGCCCTGGAACTGTGGCGTCCGCACCTCGAAGGCAGCGTGGTGGTCATCGGCAACGCCCCGACGGCACTGTTTTACTTGCTGGAAATGCTCGACGCCGGTGCGCCGAAACCGGCGCTGATCCTCGGTTTTCCAGTGGGCTTCGTCGGCGCCGCCGAATCCAAGGCAGCGCTGGCGGCCGACAGCCGTGGCGTGCCTTTTGTCATCATGCAGGGTCGCCTGGGCGGTAGCGCCATGGCCGCCGCCGCCGTCAATGCCCTCGCCACGGAGATCGAATGATGCAACAATCTGGACGTTTGATCGGCCTCGGCGTCGGTCCCGGTGATCCGGAACTGATTACCGTCAAGGCTCTGCGCTTGCTGCGCGAGTCGCCTGTAGTGGCGTACTTCGTCGCCAAGGGCAAGAAGGGCAATGCCTTCGGCATCATCGAAGCGCACCTGCAAGACGCACAGAACCTGTTGCCACTGGTGTACCCGGTGACCACCGAAGCCTTGCCGGCGCCGTTGTCCTACGAGCAAGTGATCAGTGACTTCTACGATGACGCTGCCGCAGAACTGGCCACGCATCTCGACGCAGGCCGCGACGTGGCGGTGATCTGCGAGGGTGATCCGTTCTTCTACGGCTCCTACATGTACTTGCACGACCGGCTCGCCCAGCGTTATCAGGCGGAAGTCGTGCCCGGTGTGTGCTCGATGCTCGGCGGTGCCTCGGTGCTCGGTGCGCCACTGGTGTATCGCAATCAGAGTCTGTCGGTGTTGTCCGGTGTGCTGCCGCAAGACGAACTCAAGCGCCGCCTGGCCGATGCCGATGCAGCGGTGATCATGAAGCTGGGGCGCAACTTTCCCAAGGTCCGCCAGGTGCTGGAAGAACTCGGCCTGGCCGAGCGTGCGCTGTACGTCGAACGTGCGACCATGGCCAACCAGAAGATCGTGCCGCTGGATCAGGTCGAGCCGATGTCCTCGCCGTATTTTTCGTTGATCATCGTTCCCGGTGAAAGGTGGCAAGGCTGATGACCCGTCCAGTTCCGGCGATTGTCATTCTCGGCAATGGCAGCCTCGCTACCGCGCGCAGCATTCAGCAGGTGTACCCCGAAGCCACGATCCACGGCCTGGCCGAACGGGTCGACGGTGCGGATCGGGTCTATCACGAATTTGGCGCGACCCTGCGTGAGCTCTACCAACAGGGCACACCGATCATTGCTCTGTGTGCGGCCGGGATCGTGATTCGCACGCTGGCACCCCTGTTGCTGGAAAAGGGCGCCGAGCCTCCGGTATTGGCGGTGGCCGAAGACGGCAGCGCCGTGGTTCCACTGCTGGGTGGTCTCGGTGGCGTGAATGTGATGGCGCGGGAGATTGCCGCCGGACTTGAAGTCGCTGCGGCGATCACCACCAGCGGCGAGTTGCGTTTCGGCACGTGCCTGCTCAACCCGCCCAGCGGTTATGCCCTTGGCGATCTGGAGCTGGGCAAGCGTTTCGTTTCCGATTTGTTAGCCGGCGAAACGGTGCGCATTGAGGGTGAAGCCCCGTGGCTGGCGCAGGCGCAGTTGCCCGAAGATGCTCAGGCTCGACTGGCGGTGCATGTCAGTCATGCTGAACGGGCTCCTGCGGTCAACGAATTGTTGATCTACCCGCGCAATGTAGTGGTCGCTACGGATGCCGGCCTGGAGAACGTTGCGCAGGCGGTGCGCGACGCATTGCATCAGGCGAAAATCGCCGTGCAGTCGCTCGCCTGCCTGTTGGCTGCCGACACCGAAATGGCCAGCCCGGGGTTGCGCGAGGCGGCGCTTGAATTGGGCGTGCCGTTGCGCTTTGCCCAGGCTGAGATGGTGCTTGGCGAGCGTTTGAGTGCCGCCATAGGCCAACCCGTTTCCATGCTTGGTAGCGACAATGTTGCCATTGCGGTGGCAGAGCAGCCGCTGGACCCGTTGCAAATTGGCCGTTCGCGTGGACGACTGGCGGTGATCGGGCTCGGGCCGGGCGCTGCCGACCTGATGGTACCAGCGGTGAAGGCGGAACTGGCCCGCGCAACCGATGTGCTGGGTTACGAAACCTACGTGCGCATGGCCGGGCCGTTTCGCGCCGATCAGGTGCTGCATTGCACCGACAACCGCGAAGAGATGCAGCGCGCCCGCCATGCTTTCGAACTGGCAGCCCAAGGGCGATCGGTGGTGGTGGTTTCCTCAGGGGATCCGGGGGTTTTCGCCATGGCTGCGGCGGTGCTGGAGGCGCTGCACGAGTCCAGTGACATCCATTGGCACAACGTCGATCTCGAGATTTTGCCGGGGGTTTCCGCCTCACTGGCGACGGCCGCCCAGGCTGGTGCACCACTGGGGCATGACTTCTGTGTGCTGTCGCTATCGGACAACCTGAAACCCTGGTCGATCATTGAAAAACGTCTGGATCTGGCAGCGCAAGCTGATCTGGCAATGGCGTTCTACAATCCGATCTCGCGCTCCCGACCTTGGCAATTGGGGCGTGCGCTGGAGATCGTCGGCCAACATCGCGCACCTGGAACGCCAGTCGTGTTAGGGCGTGATGTCGGACGCCCGGGGCAGGCATTACGCGTGACGACGCTCTCTCAATTGACTCCAGACCAGGTCGACATGCGGACCATGGTGTTGATTGGTTCATCTACGACTCGTGTGTTTCATCGTTCGCAAGGAATGTCGTGGGTTTATACGCCGCGTAGTTATGGCGATAAATTAAGCGAAATTAACTAAGTAATATGACGGTTTGGTGCAGCGTTGTTCGAGCTTGATCGCTCGACAATTGCTGCGTGTTTGTAAGGGTTGGTGGGCGTTTACATATGTCGACATTTAATCGGGTTTGATGGTGGTGTTTGGGTGGTTTAGATTCGTTTTGTCTCTGTTGGAGACTTAAGCGAACTTAAAAGGAACTGTCCGATATGGAAGTTGTAGAAGATTTTATAACTCACAGACAATGCACTGATATTGGGAAGGCGCGTCTTGCCAGGTCAAAGGCATTGTTGAACAGTGTAGCTCGTGCCAGAGCATTAATGTCGACCACTGCCTCAAGTTCACCCAAGGCGTTGGACGATTCGAGTCCTACCAAGGCTTTGGATGCTTTGGTTTTGGGTAATGCACTTATTGGTTATGGCGATAATATTTCGCTTGAGAATATGACAATTATCGAAAACCTCATAAAGTTTTCGAAGCTGGAGGCCGATCGCGAGACTAAAGATAGTCATAGCCCTGCCGCCTGGCACCGGGCTTTTCTCCAGTGTATGGAGGATATGGGCTGTTCTGTCCCCATCAACGCGAGTATCGAATACAAGAGGAGGGCTGGCAGCGGGACAATGAAAAATGTCGTCACCACTATTGTCCAGGCGGGCGTTGAAGCGGCAAAAGCGGCCATTCCAGGTGCAACCGTGCTAAGTGCCATCGCAGACAGCACATTGTCAGCATTGGAAAAAGAGCCTGAAACCATCAAGGTTTTCAACTATGAAGTTACCAGGGCCAAGGGTGTGAAACTGGCCTTGCTGCCTTGCGAGCAAACCAGGAACGGATTGGTCATAGTTTCGTTTTCATCTGTTAATCATGTTGGAGACCAAGTGGGTGGTGGGGTTTTGTTTTTGGATTTGAAAATTGCAGGTCTCGATATTTACCAGGGCTCCAACTTTCTTGCCTTTAATCCTTCTGCTTACGCTGAAGTAAAAAATGATGTCGAATTTATCCTGGCGCAGAATCGCAAAGAAGTGTTGGCTAAAAGATTTCCGCGACGCAGGCAGTGAACTCAATTAAGCCAGGGTCAGAGGCTGATTGTCTCTGGCCTGTTTGAAACATATAAGGATGTAGAGGGGGAAGGGTTACCCGGTTTGCATCATTGGGTGTTGCAGGGATTGCGATGCAGGCATCGTGCAGTGGTGAGGCACACGGATGTTTCGAGTCCACTAGCCCCACGACTTGCCAGAAACGGAGCGCTTTGTGTTCAAGGTACCAGGTACCCCTTCACCCCGGTAAAAATGATTTGCGCCGCCAGTGCGCAGACGAACAGCCCCATCAGCCGGCTGACAATCTGCAAGCCCTGATCGCCGAGTATGCGTTCGATGCGGCTCGACAGATAAAGCACCACCCCCACGGTGAAGCTGGCCAAGGCAATACTGACAATGGCGGTGAGCTTGTCGTCCCAGTGCGGCTGGCTCACGCCCATCACCAGCAAGGCACCGATGGTGCCGGGGCCGACGGTCAGCGGAATGGTCAGCGGGACGATGGTCACATCCTGCTGCACGTTGTCGGTCTGCACCGCCGATTTACCTTGTGCCATCCCGAGTGCCGAGATGAACAGGACGCTGCCTGCGCCAATGCGGAATGCATCCACGGTAATACCGAAAACGCTGAAAATCACTCGGCCGAACAAGTACAACAGCACGCTGGAGACCAGTGTGGCGACCGCCACTTTCCAGGCCAGCCGACGCTGCTCCTTGCGCGAATAACCACGGGTCAGGCTGATGAAGCAGGACAATACGAAGAATGGGCTGTAGAGCACCAGCATCTTCAAGTAAACGCTGAACAACACATGGAGCATGGTGCCGGGCTCACTGGCGAGGGAAGTCGAGGGGGAGTCTATCAGGGGTTGCGCAGTCTGTCGGCTCAGGACGTTTGGGTCGTTGCGCGATTCTGCTGGTCACGCTGGGCGACCCAATGCTCGATCAATTCTCGCAGCTGCGACAGTTCGACCGGTTTGGCCATGTGTCCGTCCATGCCGGCCTGGCGCGCACGCTCTTTGTGTTCGGCCAGGATATGGGCGGTCAATGCCACCACGGGGGTACGGACCCGCTGGTTGCCGACTTCCCAGGCACGCAATTGCTGGGTGGCCGAGAAGCCGTCGAGGACGGGCATTTCGCAGTCCATCAGGACCAGGTCGTAGCGCTGGGCTTTCATCGCCTGCAAGGCTTCTTCACCGTTGCAGGCGGTGTCCGGTTGCAGATTGAGCTTGCTCAGCATGCCGCGGATCACCTTGGTCGAGATGCTGTTGTCTTCGGCCACCAGAATGCGGAAGTCGCTGGGGACCTTGATCGGCAGGGCTGGGCCGCTTGGCAGTGGTTGCGAGACGACCAGGCCTTTGTTGCGTTGGGTCAGCTCGTCGGCCAGGGTGGTCTTGAGGGTGTAGCCGGCCACCGGTTTGGCGAGGATGCGCTTGATCCCGGAGTTGCGCGCAATGATCTTGCTCGGCGCATTGCTGATGCCGGTGAGCATGATCAGCAGGATGTCATGGTTCAGGCTCGGGTCTTCCTTGATCTTGGCCGCCAGTTGCATGCCGGTCATGCCGGGCATGTTCTGGTCCAGCAGGACCACATCGAAGTAATCGCGCAAATGAGCCTTGGTGCGCAGCAGTGCCAGCGCTTCCTTGCCGGAAGGTGCGGCGCTGACATTCAGGCCCCAGGCGCTGCATTGCTGCACCAGCACCTTGCGACAGGTATCGTTGTCGTCCACCACCAATACCCGTGCACCTTGCAGCGGGCCGTCGAGGTCTGAGGTCGGGTGTTCGAGGCGATCCGGGTCCAGCGGCAAGGTCAGCCACAGGGTGCTGCCCTGGTTGCTGCCACTCTTGATTCCGAATTCCCCTTGCATCAAGCGAATCAACTGCCGGGCGATCACCAGGCCCAGGTTGCCACCCAGGTGGGTGGCCGAAAGGAAATGCCGGCTGTGCAGTTCGGCGTGCATCAGGGCGTCGCGTTCTTCGGCGTCCATGGGCTCGCCGCTGTCCTGCACGGCAATACGCAGGCGCGGTTTGGCGCTGCGCTCGTCGAGCGCCACGACGATCAGGATTTCGCCTTCGTCGGTTTTCTTCAGGGCGTTTTCCAGCAGGCTCAACAGGGTCTGGCGCAGGCGCGTCGGGTCACCGCTGATCACCCGCGGCACTTGTGGCTGGATGAAGCTGATCAACTCGACGTTTTGCTGCTCGGCCTTGGCGCGAAAGATGCTCAGGCAGTCTTCGATCAGTGCGTTGAGGTCGAACTGCACATCGTCCAGCTCGATCTGCCCGGACTCGAGTTTGGATATGTCGAGAATTTCGTTGATCAGTGTCAGCAGCTCGTTGCCGGCGCTGTGGATCGTCTGCACATAGTCGCGTTGCTTGACCGAAAGCGGTGTGCCCAGCAGCAGCTCGGTCATGCCGAGGACGCCGTTCATCGGGGTGCGGATCTCATGGCTGATCTTCGCCAGGAACTCGGCCTTGGCGTTGATCTCGGCGTTGCTGGCCGCCAGGTCGCGACTGATGCTGAAACGGTCTTCGGTGATGCGGCGCTGGCGCTCGCTCAACGCGATGCTCATCAGCAGGCCGCTGATACAGATGAACACCAGCAAAGTGGTGATCAGGCCATGGGGTTCGATCAGGGTCAGCCCCAACAGGGCGGGCAGGATGACCAGTGTCCCGAGATTGAACACCACCATGGCCGCCACGAAGAGGCGAGCCGGGCGATAACCTTTTTGCCAGTGGTAGGCGCTGATGAACAGCATACTCAGGCCTGCCAGGGCTACCAGGCCGTAGGTAATGAAGTTCAGCGGCAAGGTATTGACGAACAACAGCATCAGGCCGCAGGCGGTGATGAGCAGGACCTCGCCGAGCAGCAACCGATTCAGCGGGTGCGGCCCGAGCGGGGAGAAAAAGCGATGGGCAAGCATCAGGCCGCACGGCGCAGTCAGTAGCAGTGCCAGGTAAGCCCCCGGCGTTTGCAGTGCATGCCAGTCCGGTAGCCAGGGGCTGACAAGGTTCAGCAACAGCAGCAGGCTGAGCATCAACAGCCCTTCGCACGCCGCCAGCCAGAGGGCACTGCGCGAGCGGGTGTAGGCGTAGCGGATGAGATTGTGCAGGATCAACATGGCCATGCAACCGAACAGCAGGCCATAGATCAGCGTCTGGTTCTGGTTGGCAGCCGCGGTGATCGCCGATTGCAGGGTGATATAGGGCCGTAACTGGTGGTCAGAGGCCAGTCGCACGTATACATCGAGGGGGTTGTCGCTTTGCGGCAGGGCGAGCATGAAGTCGCTGCTGGGCAATGGCCGCTCGGATTGGTGCTGTTCGTTGCCCGTGCTGGATTGATCGATCAGCTTGTCGCCGTCCAGTACGTACATGTTGAACTGACGCAGGTCAGGCGCAAACATCCGCAGCAATTGTTCGTGTTTGCCCGGTGCCAGCCTGAATCGCAACCATAACGCACCATCGGGTTCGGCCGCGGTTATGCGGTCGGGTTCGATAGGGCTGAATTGATTGGTGTAGCGTGCGGAACGGATGTCGCTCAGTTGCAGGTCGCCCTGTTCGTCGAGCAATACCGCCCAGCCACTGCCTTGCGTGGCCTGGGCCGGTAGCATGCAGAGCAAGGTCAGCAAAGTGACGGTTAAGCTTATGGCAATCCTGAGCCAGCGCACGGCGAAATCCCTTCGTTAGGTTGATGCCAGAATATAACGATGCGCGGCGCCGGAATAGCCAGGCAATAAACCGTGTTCATTGCCTGGCGCGGTGTTTACCTTATTCCTGATTTTCGCCACGCTCGCGGGCAATGGCGCGGTAGCCAATGTCCTTGCGATAGAAACAGCCTTCCCAGTCAATCGCTGCCGCCAGCCTGTAGGCCTGCTGCTGTGCGGCGTCGACGCTGGCACCCATGGCTGTGGCGCACAATACACGACCACCGGCCGTCACTACCTGACCATCCTTGAGCGCAGTGCCGGCGTGGAAAACCTTGCCTTCCAGTGCGGAGGCTGCTTCCAGCCCCTTGATGGCTGCGCCTTTGGCGTAGTCACCAGGATAGCCGCTAGCGGCCAGGACGATGCCGACGCTCGGGCGTGGATCCCATTGCGCTTCAACTTTATCCAGCGCCTTGGCCAGGGCGGCTTCGACCAGCAGCACCAGGCTCGACTGCAGACGCAGCATCACCGGTTGGGTCTCAGGGTCACCGAAACGGCAGTTGAATTCGATGACTTTTGGGTTACCAGCCTTGTCGATCATCAGACCGGCGTACAGGAAGCCAGTGTAGACGTTGCCTTCCTCGGCCATGCCGCGCACGGTCGGCCAGATCACCAGGTCCATGACGCGCTTGTGCACGTCGGCGGTGACCACTGGCGCCGGGGAGTAAGCACCCATGCCGCCGGTGTTTGGACCGGTGTCGCCGTCGCCGACGCGTTTGTGGTCCTGGCTGGTGGCCATCGGCAGCACGTTCTTGCCGTCGACCATGACGATGAAGCTGGCTTCTTCGCCGTCCAGGAACTCTTCGATGACCACGCGCGAACCCGCATCGCCAAAGGCATTGCCCGCCAGCATGTCGCGCACGGCGTCTTCGGCTTCGGCCAGGGTCATGGCGACGATCACGCCTTTACCGGCGGCCAGGCCGTCGGCCTTGATCACGATCGGAGCGCCTTTTTCACGCAGGTAAGCGAGGGCCGGCTCGATTTCGGTGAAGTTCTGGTAGTCGGCAGTCGGGATCTTGTGGCGAGCCAGGAAATCCTTGGTGAAAGCTTTCGAACCTTCCAGCTGCGCAGCACCAGCCGTCGGGCCGAAGCAGTCGAGGCCGCGGCTGCGGAACAGATCCACAACACCGGCAACCAGCGGCACTTCAGGGCCGACGATGGTCAGGGAAACGTTTTTCTCGGCAAAGTCTGCCAGTTGCTCAAGTGCCAGTACGTCGATGGCGACGTTCTCGCACTTGGCTTCGATGGCGGTACCGGCGTTGCCCGGAGCCACGAACACCTTCTGTACGCGCGGATCCTGAGCCACTTTCCAGGCCAGGGCGTGTTCACGGCCACCGCTGCCAATGATCAAAACATTCATTTCAAAAACCTCGGATGACGCAAATCTGGGAACTGTAGGAGCGAGCTTGCTCGCGATGGTGGTTAACGATAACGCTGGGTGTCTGAATCAACGCGGCGTCTTATCGTTCATCGCGAGCAAGCTCGCTCCTACAGGGGAAGCCGTTCTATTAGTGACGGAAGTGGCGCATGCCGGTGAATACCATTGCAATGCCAGCTTCGTCAGCGGCTGCAATCACTTCATTGTCACGCATCGAGCCGCCTGGCTGGATCACCGCAGTGATACCGGCCTTGGCCGCATTGTCGATGCCATCGCGGAACGGGAAGAAGGCGTCGGACGCCATGACCGCACCTTGAACCTGCAAACCAGCATGCTCAGCCTTGATTGCAGCAATACGCGCGGAGTTCACGCGGCTCATCTGGCCGGCGCCGACACCGATGGTCTGGCGGTTCTTGGCGTAGACAATGGCGTTGGACTTCACGTACTTGGCGACTTTCCAGGCGAAGATCAGGTCGTGGATTTCCTGTTCGGTCGGTGCGCGTTTTGTCACGACCTTGAGGTCATCGGCGCCGATCATGCCGATGTCACGGCTTTGTACCAGCAGGCCACCGTTGACGCGCTTGTAGTCCCAGGCCGCGGCGCGGTCAGCCGACCACTCGCCGCAGGCCAGCAGGCGTACGTTGGCTTTGGCGGCGACAATGGCGCGGGCTTCTGCGCTGACGCTCGGGGCGATGATCACTTCGACGAACTGACGCTCGACGATGGCCTTGGCGGTCTCGGCATCCAGTTCGCGGTTGAAGGCGATGATGCCGCCGAAGGCGGATTCGGTGTCGGTGGCGTAGGCCAGGTCGTAGGCCTTGCGGATGCCGCCTTCGGCGTCCGGGCTGACAGCCACGCCGCACGGGTTGGCGTGCTTGACGATCACGCAAGCCGGTTTGACGAAGCTCTTCACGCATTCCAGCGCGGCGTCGGTGTCGGCCACGTTGTTGTACGACAGTTCCTTGCCTTGCAATTGGGTCGCGGTGGCGATGCCGACTTCGGCAGGCTTGGCTTCAACGTAGAACGCCGCGCTCTGGTGCGGGTTCTCGCCGTAGCGCATTTCCTGGGCCTTGATGAACTGGCTGTTGAAGGTGCGCGGGAACTCGCTGCGACCTTCGGTGCTCAGGGTGTCGGCAGCCTGGTTCACGGTGCCCATGTAGTTGGCGATCATGCCGTCGTAGGCGGCGGTGTGCTCGAAGGCCTTGAGCATCAGGTCGAAACGCTGGGCGTAGGTCAGGCCGCCGGCCTTGAGGTTTTCCAGGACGCTGGCGTAATCGCTGGCGTTGACCACGATGGCCACGTCCTTGTGGTTCTTGGCCGCTGAACGGACCATGGTCGGGCCACCGATGTCGATGTTCTCGATGGCGGTCGGCAGGTCGCAGCCAGGCTTGTTGATGGTGGCTTCGAAGGGGTACAGGTTGACCGCTACCAGATCGATCGGCTTGATGCCGTGCTCGCTCATGATGGCGTCGTCGATACCGCGACGACCGAGGATCCCGCCGTGGATTTTCGGGTGCAGGGTCTTCACCCGGCCGTCCATCATCTCGGCAAAACCGGTGTAATCAGCGACTTCCACTGCGGCAACGCCGTTGTCCTGCAGCAGCTTGAACGTTCCGCCGGTGGAGAGGATCTCGACGCCCAGGGCTTCAAGCTCCTTGGCGAATTCGAGGATCCCGGTCTTGTCGGAAACGCTGATCAGGGCGCGGCGGATCGGCAGGCGGGTAGTCTGGTCGGTCATCTCAATTTCCATCAAAAGCAAAGGAAGTCAGCAAAAAAGGCGACCGGTTTTACGCGGGCGCCTTTCTGGTTTGATTGAATGCTTACAGCAAATCGTACTGCTTGAGTTTCTTGCGCAGCGTGCCCCGGTTCAGCCCGAGCAGCTCGCTGGCCTTGGTCTGGTTGCCCTTGACGTAGTTCATCACGCACTCGAGCAGGGGAGCCTCGACTTCGGAGAGCACCAGGTTGTACACATCCGTGACGGCAGCGCCCTCAAGGTGGGCGAAATAATTGTGCAGCGCCTTCTCGACACTCCCGCGAAGGGTCTGGCCCTCTTCGCTCGGTGTATTGAGGTGCTGTTTCAAATTCACGTTGTCGCTCACGGGTGTTGTTCCACTCACTAAAGTCTCGGTCATCATCGTCATGCGGCCACCCACTCTCCGTCCCCTGTCAGGCTCTTGTAACGTTCGGCGAAAAACGCCTGAACGTTGGCGCATTGTGCATCCGTACCATCCAAACGATTGAAGTGGGCACGAAACTCCCTGGCGCCCGGCAGGGTTGCGAGATACCAGCCCACATGCTTTCGAGCAATGCGCACACCCATGACATCGCCATAGAAGGCGTGCAGGGCGGCCAGATGCTCTAGCAGAATGCGTTCCACCTCGATCAGCTCCAGCGCCGGGAGCTTCTCGCCGGTACGCAGGAAATGGTCGATCTCGCGAAAAATCCACGGCCGCCCCTGGGCGGCCCGGCCAATCAGCAGGCCATCGGCACCGGTCGCGTCGAGCACGTACCGGGCTTTTT
>NZ_JBGLYV010000037.1:0-59691 GCF_047304225.1 Pseudomonas sp. Pseusp3
TCTGCATTCGCGAGCAAGCCCGCTCCCACAGTGTTCAGCGGCGATCACTAATCTTGTGCACGCCACAAAACCTGTGGGAGCGGGCTTGCTCGCGAATGCAGACGCCGCGGTCTTTCACATTACGACCCACACAGTTTCATTCGCGGCCAGCCCGAAACTGTCCCTGTGTACGCCACCGCTGCGGGCCTAGAATGACGGCTCCTGTATTTTGGCATTGGGGTTCGCATGCACATTTCATCGGGTCGCTGGGTCTACGGTCTGTTCCTGGCCTTGTTGACCGCGTTGTTGTGGGGAATCCTGCCGATCAAGCTCAAGCAGGTATTGCTGGTGATGGACCCGGTGACGGTGACCTGGTTTCGCCTGATGGTGTCCGGCGGCTGTCTGTTCATTTACCTGGCTGCGACGAAACGCCTGCCCAGCCGAAAGGTGCTTGGCCCGCGTGGGGGCTGGCTGGTGCTGATGGCGGTGCTCGGCCTGGTGGGCAATTACGTGTTGTATCTGATGGGGCTCAACCTGCTCAGTGCCGGCACGGCGCAACTGGTGGTGCAGATGGGGCCGATCATGCTGCTGATTGCCAGTGTGTTTGTGTTCAAGGAACGCTTCAGCCTGGGACAGGGGATTGGCCTGCTGGTGCTGCTGATCGGTTTTGCGCTGTTTTTCAACCAGCGCTTGAGCGAACTGCTCACATCGTTGACCGATTACACCGCCGGGGTGCTGCTGGTGTTGCTGGCGTCCACGGTCTGGACCTTCTATGCCCTGGGGCAAAAGCAATTGTTGACGGTGTGGAATTCGCTGCAGGTGATGATGGTGATCTACCTGTTTTGCGCGCTGCTGTTAACGCCGTGGGTGCATCCGCTCGAAGCCTTGCAATTGAACCCGTTGCAGGGTTGGCTGCTGCTGGCGTGCTGCCTCAACACCCTGATTGCCTATGGCGCGTTTGCCGAGGCCCTGGCCCATTGGGAAGCCTCCCGGGTCAGCGCGACGCTGGCCATCACGCCGTTGGTGACCTTTGCGGCGGTTGCCATGGCTGCATGGCTGTGGCCCGACTATGTGCATGCCGAGACGATCAATGGTTTGGGTTACGGCGGCGCGGTGCTGGTGGTGCTGGGATCGGCGCTGGTGGCGTTGGGGCCGTCGCTGATTGCCGGGTTGCGGGCGCGAAAGGCCAAAATGGTCATTGGCTGAGTATTTTCGCCGAACCCTTCGCGAGCAAGCCCGCTCCCACAGGGATCTGATGTGTGACATAGATCCAATGTGGGAGCGGGCTTGCTCGCGAAGACTGACTGTCAGACGCTACAAAACTCAGCCCTTGGCCCCAGCCTCCAGCATGTTCTCCGGCCTTACCCACGCATCGAACTCTTCGTCGGTCAGATACCCGAGCTGCAACGCCGCCTCGCGCAGGGTCAGTCCTTCGCTGTAGGCCTTCTTGGCGATCTCCGCCGATTTGTCATAGCCAATGTGCGGGTTGAGCGCCGTTACCAGCATCAGGCCACGCTCCAGGTGTTCAGCCATTTTTTCCGCATCCGGCTCCAGACCGGCCACGCAATGCTGCTGGAAGTTGCTGCAGCCATCACCCAGCAAACGGATCGATTGCAGCAGGTTATGGATGATCACCGGTTTGAACACGTTCAGCTGCAAGTGGCCCTGACTGGCTGCAAAGCCGATGGCGACGTCGTTGCCCAATACCTGGCAGGCCAGCATCGACAAGGCTTCGCACTGGGTCGGGTTGACCTTGCCCGGCATGATCGAACTGCCCGGTTCATTGGCCGGCAACTTGACTTCGGCGAAGCCGGCACGCGGACCGGAGCCCAGCAGGCGCAGGTCATTGGCAATTTTCATCAGAGTCACGGCGAGGGTTTTCAGCGCGCCGGACAACGTGGTCAAAGGCTCATGACCGGCCAGTGCGGCGAACTTGTTCGGCGCGGTAATAAACGGCAAACCGGAGAGGGCGGCCAGTTCCGCGGCGATGGCTTCACCGAAGCCGTGGGGTGAATTCAGCCCCGTGCCGACCGCCGTTCCGCCCTGGGCCAGCTCGCAGACCGCGGGCAGTGCGCTGCGGATCGCCCGCTCGGCGTAATCGAGTTGCGCGACGAAGGCCGAGATTTCCTGGCCGAAGCTGATCGGTGTCGCATCCATCATGTGGGTGCGGCCGGTCTTGACCAGTTTCATATGGCGGGCGGACAGCTCGGCCAGCCCGCCGGACAGTTCGCTGATCGCCGGCAGCAAGTGCTGTTGCACGGCCTGGGCGGCCGCGATGTGCATGGCGGTGGGGAAACAGTCGTTGGAACTCTGGGAGCGATTGACGTGATCGTTGGGGTGCACCGGGGACTTGCCGCCGCGCGGGTTGCCGGCCAGCTCGTTGGCGCGACCGGCGATCACTTCGTTGACGTTCATGTTGCTCTGGGTGCCGCTGCCGGTTTGCCAGACCACCAGCGGAAACTGGTCGTCGTGGTCGCCGGCGAGCACTTCGTCGGCCGCCTGCTCGATCAGACGGGCGATATCGGCGGGTACGTCGCCGTTACGATCATTGACCCGTGCCGCGGCTTTCTTGATCAGCGCCAGGGCATGCAACACTGCCAGCGGCATGCGTTCGTTGCCAATGGCGAAGTTGACCAGCGAGCGTTGCGTCTGAGCGCCCCAATAGGCTTCATCCGGGACTTCAACCTCGCCGAGGCTGTCGGTTTCGATACGGCTCATCTTGCTCACTCCTGTAGGTCCGATTGCGCAGTTTAGGCCGTGCTCGACGACCGTGGTTCCATCAGTCTGGATTTGACCATTCAACCCCTCTAAATCAAGTGCGACAAGGCTTGGGGTTGAGCGACACACTTTTTTAGGCGCAGAATGGACGCCCTTGGGGTCTTACCTCGCCAGCTAGAATAGGAAACTCGATGACTCGTCTTCGTGCCATCTGTACCGCCGTTGCTTTGGTCTGCGCCAGCGGCCAGGTTCTTGCCGACACCGCCAGCCATAACGCCAGTGCCGAGGCTTTCCTGACCATGGCGCACGCTGACAAACTGGGCACCCCGGTGTACATGCAAGTACAGCAGATGTTTGCCCAGCGTTTCGAACAGACCAAAGCTCCCGAGTCGAAAAAAGCCTTGCTGGAAACCTACCAGGCCAAGGCCAAGGCCGCTCTGGACCAAGCCATTGGCTGGAACAAGCTGAAGCCGGACATGATCAACCTCTACACCACCAACTTCACCGAGTCCGAGCTCAAGGACCTGGTTGCGTTCTACCAGTCGCCACTGGGCAAGAAAGTCCTGGAAAAAATGCCCCAGCTGACCCAGCAATCGGCCCAGATGACCCAGGCCAAGCTGGAAAGCGCGGTGCCTGTGGTCAACAAGCTGCTGGCTGACATGACCGCCGAGCTGACGCCGAAAGATGCGGCCGCTCCAGCCAAGAAAAAGCCTTAAGCGGAGTACGGTATGACCATGCAACAACGCATCGAATCGACGCTGGCCTTGCTTCAGCCGGAGCATCTGCAGGTGCTGGATGAGAGCCACATGCACAGCCGCGGGTTACAGACCCACTTCAAGGCTGTGGTCGTCAGCACACAGTTCGAAGGCCTGAACCGGGTCAAGCGCCACCAGAAAGTCTACGCCACGCTCGGCGAGCTGATGGGCGAGTTCCATGCGTTGGCGCTGCATACCTACACGCCGGAGGAATGGGCCCGGATCGACGCGGCCCCGGCCTCGCCGACCTGTGCCGGCGGCAGCAAGCACTAAGCACCGGTTTTTTGTTAGAATGCCCAACGCGCCGCTAACCCGGCGCGTTTTTTTTCGCATCCGGTTCACCCCTTACGAGGGTAGCCACCTGGAGATTTACCCATGACACAACAGATTGTCGTGGCGGCACTGTATAAGTTCGTCACCCTGGAAGATTACGTCGCCCTGCGCGAGCCACTGCTGCAAGCGATGGTCGACAACGGCATCAAAGGCACGCTGCTGATTGCCGAAGAAGGCATCAACGGCACCGTGTCCGGTAGCCGCGAAGGCATTGACGGGCTGATGGCCTGGCTCAAGAACGACCCGCGCATGGACGACATCGACCACAAAGAGTCGTACTGCGACGAACAGCCGTTCTACCGCACCAAAGTCAAACTCAAGAAAGAAATCGTCACCCTCGGCGTGGAAGGCGTGGACCCGAACAAAAAGGTCGGCACCTACGTTGATCCGCAAGACTGGAACGCGCTGATCAGCGACCCGGAAGTACTGTTGATCGACACGCGTAACGATTACGAAGTCTCGATCGGTACCTTCGAAGGCGCCATCGACCCGAAAACCACCAGTTTTCGCGAATTTCCCGACTACATCAAAGCCAACTTCGACCCGGCCGTGCACAAGAAGGTCGCGATGTTCTGCACCGGTGGCATCCGTTGCGAGAAAGCGTCGAGCTACATGCTCAGCGAGGGTTTTGGTGAGGTCTACCACCTCAAGGGCGGCATCCTGAAGTACCTCGAAGAGGTGCCGCAGGAAGAAACCAAATGGCAAGGCGACTGCTTTGTGTTCGACAACCGCGTGACGGTGCGCCATGACCTGAGCGAAGGCGACTACGATCAATGTCATGCCTGCCGCACGCCGGTCAGCGTGGAAGACCGCGCGTCCGAGCACTACGTGGCCGGCATCAGTTGCCCGCATTGCTGGGATAAGCTGAGCGAGAAGACCCGTCGCAGCGCCATCGACCGGCAGAAACAGATCGAACTGGCCAAGGCTCGCAACCAGCCTCACCCGATCGGCTACAACTATAAGCAAGCATCCTCCGAGGCCTGAACCATGTCTGCGCGCCTGCTCTATGTGATGGACCCGATGTGTTCCTGGTGCTGGGGGTTCGCCCCGGTGGCCAAGGCGCTGGTCGAGCAGGCGCAAGCCGCAGGCGTGGATGTGCACCTGATCGTGGGAGGTTTGCGCACTGGCAGCGGTTCAGCGCTGGAACCGTCTACCCGTCGCTATATCCTTGAACATTGGCAGGCAGTCACCGAGGCCACCGGGCAGCCGTTCAAGCTCGAAGGCGCGTTGCCCGACGGCTTTGTCTATGACACTGAACCTGCCTGCCGGGCATTGGTGACGGCCCGCAGCCTGGCGCCGGATTGCGCGTGGAAACTGCTCGGGCTGATTCAGCACGCGTTTTATGCCCAGGGTCGCGACGTCACGCAGGCCAGCGTGTTGGTTGAGCTGGCGGAGCAGGCCGGTTTGCCACGCATCGAGTTCGCCGGTGCGTTCGACCGGGCCGATATGCACGCAGCCACCGCTGCCGATTTCACCTGGGTCCAGGACCTGGGCATTGCCGGTTTCCCCACCCTGCTGGCTGAGCGTAACGGCCAACTGGCGCTGTTGACCAATGGCTATCAGCCTTTGAGCGAGTTGTCCCCGCTGCTCGGCCGCTGGCTGGAGCGTGCTGCCTGTGCATGACCTGCCCGACGATGTCGCTACCGCTAAACGTGTCGACCGCCTGAGCTGGGCGGAAATCCGCCGCCTGGCCCTGCATCACAAGAAATCCCTGTGGATCGCCAACGGCGTGGCCGTGCTGGCGACCTTGTGCAGCGTGCCGATTCCCTTGCTCCTGCCGTTGCTGGTGGACGAGGTATTGCTGGGGCACGGTGATGCCGCGCTGAAGATCATGAACCACGCGCTGCCCGAAGGCTGGCAGAAAGCCGCGGGCTACATCGGCCTGATGTTGCTGGTGACCTTGACCCTGCGTTGCACGGCGTTGCTGTTCAACGTGGTGCAGGCGAAATTGTTCGCCGGGTTGGCCAAGGACATCGTCTACCGCATTCGCATACGCCTGATCGAACGGCTCAAGCGTATCTCGCTGGGTGAATACGAAAGCCTGGGCAGCGGCACGGTGACCACGCATCTGGTCACCGACCTCGACACGCTGGACAAATTCGTCGGTGAAACCCTCAGCCGTTTCCTCGTGGCCATGCTGACCCTGGTTGGCACTGCCGGCATCCTGATGTGGATGCACTGGAAACTGGCGCTGCTGATTCTGTTGTTCAACCCTTTGGTGATCTACGCCACGGTGCAGTTGGGCAAGCGGGTCAAGCACCTGAAGAAACTCGAGAACGACAGCACTTCGCGCTTTACCCAGGCGCTGACCGAAACGCTGGATGCCATCCAGGAAGTTCGCGCCGGCAACCGTCAGGGGTTTTTCCTCGGGCGCCTGGGCCAGCGTGCCCGGGATGTGCGCGATTATGCGGTGAATTCGCAGTGGAAAACCGACGCATCGAACCGGGCCAGCGGATTGCTGTTCCAGTTCGGCATCGATATTTTCCGGGCTGCGGCGATGCTCACGGTGTTGTTCTCCGACCTGTCCATCGGCCAGATGCTCGCGGTGTTCAGCTACCTGTGGTTCATGATCGGTCCGGTGGAACAACTGCTGAACCTGCAATACGCCTACTACGCTGCCGGCGGTGCACTGTCGCGGATCAACGAACTGCTGTCCCGCGCCGACGAACCCGAGTACCCGGGCGGAGTCGACCCGTTCATCGGTCGCGAAACCGTCGGGATCGAGGTTCAGGGCTTGAGCTTCGGCTACGGTGACGAACTGGTGCTGAGCCAGATGAGTCTTTCCATCGCTCCCGGCGAAAAAGTCGCGATCGTCGGCGCCAGCGGCGGCGGCAAGAGCACTCTGGTGCAACTGCTGCTGGGCTTGTACACGCCCTTGGCCGGGACCATTCGTTTTGGTGGTTCGACCCAGCAAGAGATCGGCCTGGAAACCGTGCGGGAAAATGTCGCTGTGGTCCTGCAACACCCGGCGCTGTTCAACGACACCATCCGGGCCAACCTGACCATGGGTCGTGAACGCAGTGACGAGGCCTGCTGGCAGGCACTGGAAATCGCCCAACTGCACAACACGGTCCGGGATTTGCCCAATGGCCTGGACAGCATCGTCGGGCGCTCCGGCGTGCGTTTATCTGGCGGGCAGCGCCAGCGCTTGGCCATTGCACGGATGGTGCTGGCCGAACCGAAAGTGGTGATCCTCGACGAAGCGACTTCGGCGCTGGATGCCGCCACCGAGTACAACCTGCACCAGGCACTGGCGCGGTTCCTGAGCAACCGCACCACGTTGATCATTGCTCACCGTCTTTCGGCGGTAAAACAGGCCGACCGGGTGCTGGTGTTCGATGGCGGGCAGATCGCAGAGGATGGCGATCATCAGCAACTGATTGCCGACGGTGGACTGTACGCCAAGCTTTATGGTCATTTGCAGCGGTTGTAGCGAGACGACATCAAGGTTGCAGGGCGCCACTTCAAAACTAAAAAAACATCATCGCGACCGAACTCGATGGCCGCGATACTCCCTCCCGGCATAGCTTATCGCTTGCCGGGACCGGAATCGCAACCTAGTCTAGCTAAAGCGATTTCGTCCGGAAGACGAGCTAGCGGTGCTAAATCAAGGGACCTCATGAATCAAACGCGGACTCTCGGAACGCCACGGTTGTTGGGCATCGTCTGGCCATTTATCGCCGTTGTGTTGTTTCAAGCCTTGTTGGGCGGCGTTAGCCTTTATGTGCTGTCGGCGGTTCGCGGCTATGTTGCCGGCGAAAGCCTCTGGTCCAAGGGCCAGAAAGACGCCATCTATTACCTCAATCTCTACGCCGACAGTGGCGACGAAGCGATTTTTCATAAATACCAGAACGCCATTTCCGTGCCTCAGGGCGGGCATGAGTTGCGTGTGGCGCTGGATAGTCAGCCGCCGGACATCGAGGCCGCACGTGTGGCGATTCTCAAGGGCGGCAATCATCCTGACGATGTCGCCAGCCTGATTTGGCTGTACCTCAACTTTCGTCACTTCAGTTACCTCGAAAAAGCCATCGACCTCTGGACCGTGGGTGATGCCTATCTGGTCCAACTCGATGGCGTTGCGCGGGACATGCATCAGCACATCACCTCCAGCCCGGCCTCCGGTGCGGATGTGCAGCGCTGGAAGGAGCAGATTTTCGCCATCAACGACGGCGTGACGCCGGCGGCGAAGGCATTCAGCGATGCCCTGGGTGAAGGCTCGCGGATGATTCTGCGTCTGTTGTTGGTGACGAATCTGGCCACCGCCCTGGGCCTGATTGCATTGGCCTTGATGCGCACTCGTAAGCTGCTCAAGCAGCGTCATGCCTTCGCCGATGCACTGCAACTGGAGAAGGAGCGGGCGCAGATCACCCTGCAATCAATTGGCGACGGCGTGATCACCACGGACGTTTCCGGTGCTATTGCCTACATGAATCCGGCGGCCGAGGCGTTGACCCACTGGAAGGCCGAGCAGGCGACAGGATTGCCGCTGGCGGCGCTGTTCAACCTGCTGGATGAAAATGCGCAGACCGATGGTTTCACCCTGATCGAGCATATTCTCAGCGGCCAGCTAAGTGGCGGCAGTGAGCACTCAAGGCTGATTCAGCGCCTGGACGGCAGCACGGTGTCGGTCACATTGGTGGGTGCGCCAATCCGCAATGCTGGCAAAGTCAGCGGGACGGTGCTGGTGCTGCATGACATGACCCAGGAGCGGCAATACATCGCCAATCTGTCGTGGCAGGCGACCCACGATGCCTTGACCGGGCTCGCCAACCGCCGCGAGTTCGAATATCGCCTGGAGCAGGCGCTGCACAACCTGACCCGCTACCCGGGGCGACATGCCCTGATGTTCCTCGATCTGGATCAATTCAAACTGGTCAACGATACCTGCGGTCACGCGGCGGGCGATGAATTGTTGCGGCATATCTGTGCCTTGTTGCAATCGGGGCTGCGCGAAGGCGATACCCTGGCGCGCCTTGGCGGCGACGAGTTCGGCATCCTGCTGGAGAACTGCGCACCGGAAGCAGCGGAGAAAATTGCCGAGAGCCTGCGCCAGACTGTGCAGAATCTGCATTTTGTCTGGAAGGGCCGGCCTTTCGTCACCACTGTCAGTATCGGGCTGGTCCATGTCGCGCAGAATCCGACGACGCTCGAAGCCTCGCTGCGTGCTGCCGACATGGCGTGCTACATGGCCAAGGAAAAGGGCCGGAACCGGGTCCAGGTCTATCATCCGGATGACTCGGAGTTGTCCCTGCGCTTCGGCGAAATGGCCTGGGTGCAGCGTTTGCACATGGCGCTGGAGGAGGACCGCTTTTGCCTGTACGCCCAGGAAATTGCCCCCTTGGGCCATATCGGTCAGGACGGCGGGCACATTGAAATTCTGCTGCGATTGCACGATGAAGCCGGGCGGATGATCTTGCCCGACAGTTTCATACCGGCTGCCGAGCGTTATGGCTTGATGATCTCGCTTGATCGTTGGGTTGTGCAGAACGTGTTCAAGATCATTGCCCAATGCCGGACCGGGCAAGACCATGGACCGTTGGCCATGTGTGCGATCAATCTGTCAGGCACGACGATCGGGGATGAGGCGTTCCTGGATTTCCTGCGCCAACAGTTTGTGACGTATTCGATTCCGCCTGAAATGATTTGTTTTGAAATTACCGAGACCAGTGCTATTTCAAATCTTGGCAGCGCCATCCGATTCATTAATGAACTCAAAGGCTTAGGATGCCATTTTTCACTGGATGATTTTTGTGCCGGAATGTCCTCATTCGCGTATCTGAAACATTTGCCTGTAGACTTCCTGAAGATCGACGGGAGTTTCGTAAAGGATATGCTGGACGACCCGATTAACCGAGCCATGGTCGAAGTGATCAACCATATCGGTCATGTCATGGGTAAGCGCACGATTGCCGAGTTTGTCGAATCGCCCCAGATCGAGCAGGCATTGCTTGAGATCGGGGTGGATTACGCTCAAGGGTATGTGATTGAACGCCCGCATCTGTTTACCAGCGATAGCTTGCTGAGTCGTCCCGCCAGGCCCCAACCGATATTGTTCAAGGCGCCTGGCACGTTCCGTTGAAACTCCTGCCGGTCTTACAATCACAATCAAAAGGAGCTCGACAGTGATCGACACATTCAACCGAACCGGACCGCTCATGGAAGCTGCAAGTTATCCTGCCTGGGCCCAGCGCCTGATCCAGGATTGCAGCGAGAGCAAGCGCCGGGTTGTCGAACACGAACTGTACCAACGCATGCGAGACAACAGACTCAGTGCGAAGACCATGCGCCAGTACCTGATCGGTGGCTGGCCGGTGGTCGAACAGTTCGCGTTGTATATGGCACAAAACCTGACCAAGACCCGCTTTGCCCGTCATCCCGGCGAAGATATGGCCCGCCGCTGGCTGATGCGTAATATCCGCGTCGAATTGAACCACGCCGATTACTGGGTGCACTGGAGTCGCGCGCACGGTGTCAGCCTGGAAGACCTGCAGGCACAGCAGGTTGCGCCGGAGCTTCACGCCTTGAGCCATTGGTGTTGGCACACCAGTTCAGCCGACTCGCTGATCGTGGCGATTGCCGCCACCAACTACGCCATCGAAGGGGCGACCGGGGAATGGTCGGCGATCGTTTGTTCCAACGGTATCTACGCCGCCTCGTTCCCCGAGGAAGATCGCAAGCGGGCGATGAAGTGGCTGAAGATGCACGCCCAGTACGACGATGCCCATCCATGGGAAGCCCTGGAAGTCATTTGCACATTGGCGGGCACCAACCCGAGCAAATCCCTGCAGATGGAGTTACGCCAGGCTGTTTGCAAGAGCTACGACTACATGTACCTGTTTCTTGAGCGTTGCATGCAATTGGAGCACGCAGAGAGAGCGCCGGTCGTTCGTGAACGGATGGCACTGGTTGAGAGCTGATTCAACGTCTGCTTGAAAACTGTGGGAGCGGGCTTGCTCGCGAAAGCGGAATATCAGTGACATCCATGCCACCTGATACACCGCCTTCGCGAGCAAGCCCGCTCCCACATTGTCTTGTGTCGTGGCGAATGGCTCAGCCCGCCATCTCCAGCCGGTTACGACCTTCGCGCTTGGCCACATACAGCGCGCTGTCTGCCCGTCGCAACAGGCTTTCGGCAGACTCGCCGGGCAACAGGGTCGAACAGCCGAGGCTGACCGTCAGCAAGATCGTATGAGCATCGGCCAGGTATTCTTCAGACTGCACTGCAAACCGCAGCCGTTCACCGACCATGGCCGCGGCCTCGCGGCTGGTGTTCGACAGCAGGATCAGGAACTCTTCACCGCCATAGCGGAACACCATGTCCACGTTGCGCAACTGATGTTTGATCGAGGCAGCGACCGCCTTGAGCACGTGATCGCCAGTGCTGTGGCCATGGATGTCATTGACTTGCTTGAAATGATCGATGTCCAGCATCAGCACCGACAACGGTTGCAGATGGCGCCGGGACAGCTCGATTTCCCTTTGCAGCGTCTGGTCCATGGCGATGCGGTTACCGGTGCCCGTCAATGGGTCGCGCAGTGCGCTTTGGGTGGCGGTACGGTAAAGCAGCGCGTTGCGCATCGGGAAAAGCAGCGCGGCCAGCAGTGATTCGAGATGACCCTGTTCCTGTTCGCTGAAACGCTGATTGCGGCGAAAAACCAGCTCGCCCAAGTGCTCGCCTTCGTGACTGAGGCTGTAACTGATGGAATGGTGGCCGCGCTGGCCAAACTCCAGGCGCAGGTCGCTGCTCTTGTGTTGGTAGATCAAGGCGTCCAGCGGCACCAATCGTTGAATCTCGCGATAGAACGTTCCGAGAATGCGTTGCGGCTCCAGACTGGTTTGCAGCTGCAGGCTCAGTTGCTGGCGCATTTGCGCAAGGCTGACAGGCCTTTCCAGAATAGGCGGCTGCTGACCAAAGCCCAGGCGCTGCAATTTGGCGCTATCGAAGTCAATTGCGTTGGTCTGGGAGGGTGGTTTCATAAGGCGTGCGCCCCTAAGCAGTAAGGCTGTCTTACAAGCAGGGTGAGAGCGGCTTAGGGCTGCGCGTCGTACTGGTCCGTCAGTCCCGTAGGACATTTCGTACAAGTTTAATCCGCTTTGTGGAAGATGAGTAACGTCTGCACTCAAGCTTCACCCCCTCGTCTGCTTTCACGTTGCGTGTTTGAGCAAACTTAGAGCGAAAGTCGTGCCATTCGGTTCATCTGGATAAAATACGTATTAAATCAATCGGTTGTTGTTTGACTTTGGCCTGTAAGGCGATACGTGTGACGTTTGATTGACAGGTGCCTGGCCTGAATTGGAGGGGCTTCAAGTGCCGCGGCGGGAAGCCGGCGCGGCAACAAAAAAGCGACGTGCGGTCGTTACTGGGCGTCGAACGCCTGGCCATTGATGCCGGTGCTGTCCGGGCCCATCAGGTAAAGGTAGACCGGCATGATCTCCTCGGGCGTCGGGTTGTTCAGTGGGTTTTCGCCCGGGTAGGCCTGGGCGCGCATACTGGTGCGGGTAGCGCCCGGGTTGATGCTGTTGGAACGTACCGGGGCCACGGTGTCGACTTCGTCAGCCAGGGTTTGCATCAGGCCTTCGGTGGCGAATTTGGAGACGCCGTAAGCGCCCCAATACGCACGTCCCTTGCGGCCGACGCTGCTGGAAGTGAACACCACCGAGGCATCCTGCGACAGCTTGAGCAGCGGCAGCAGCGTGCTGGTGAGCATGAACATGGCATTGACATTGACTTGCATGACGCGCATGAAGTTTTCGCCGGACAACTGTTCGATCGGCGTGCGCGGGCCAATGATCGAAGCGTTGTGCAACAAGCCGTCGAGATGACCGAATTCGGTTTCGATCATCGCAGCCAGCTCATCGTATTGATGGGGCAGGGCGGTTTCCAGGTTGAACGGGATTACCGCCGGTTGTGGATGGCCGGCGGCTTCGATTTCGTCGTAGACCTGGGACAGGTTGGCTTCTGTCTTGCCCAGCAGCAGCACGGTTGCGCCGTGGGCTGCGTAGGTTTTTGCTGCGGCGGCACCGATGCCGCGACCGGCGCCGGTGACGAGGATGACCCGATCCTTGAGCAGTTCAGGGCGGGCGGAATAATCGAACATAAAAAACCTCAACAAATCAGGGTTCAGGCGACCGTTGCACGATCACTGTAGGAGCGAGCTTGCTCGCGATGGTCGTTAACGCTTACGCGAAAAGCCTGACTGCCTGCGGCGTTCTCAGGTGTTTCGCGAGCAAGCTCGCTCCTACAGAGGTCAACGACAGACTCAGCAACTACAGAGGGCGCTATCCAAAACCTTGCGCAACTCCAGAGGATGATCGACCACTACGTCCGCCCCCCAATTTCGCGGGTTGTCATCCGGGTGGATGTAGCCGAAGGTCACGGCGGCAGTCCTGGTTCCGGCATCACGGCCGGACTCGATGTCGCGCAGGTCATCGCCGACGAACAACACGCTGGCCGGGTCCAGGTCGAGCATCTTGCACGCGAGGATCAGTGGCTCTGGATCGGGTTTGCTGTTCTTCACGTGATCCGGGCAGATCAGCAGCGCCGAACGCTCGGCCAGCCCCAGTTGCTGCATGATCGGCTCGGCAAACCGCAGTGGCTTGTTGGTGACCACGCCCCAGATCAGGTTGGCTTTCTCGATATCGGCGAGCAATTCAGCCATGCCGTCGAACAGCTTGCTGTGAACGGCACAACCCACGAGGTAGCGCTCCAGGAACTCCTGGCGCAATTCCTCGAAGCCCGGCGATTCCGGGTCCATGGCGAAGGTCACGGCGACCATTGCCCGGGCGCCGCCGGAAATCTCGTCGCGGATGTGCTTGTCGTTCATCGGTGGCAATCCGCGGTCGGCACGCATCGCCTGGCAGATCGCAATGAAGTCCGGCGCGGTGTCGAGCAGGGTGCCGTCCATGTCGAAAAGAACTGCTCTGATTGGCATCGGCTTACTCCTCGCGCAGGGTCTGGATCATGTAATTGACGTCCACGTCTGAGGCCAGCTTGTAGTGCTTGGTCAGCGGGTTGTAGGTCAGGCCGATGATGTCCTTGACGGTCAGGCCGGCCATGCGGCTCCAGGCACCGAGCTCGGAAGGGCGGATGAATTTCTTGAAGTCGTGGGTGCCGCGCGGCAGCAACTTCATGATGTATTCGGCGCCGACGATGGCGAACAGGTACGCCTTCGGGTTGCGGTTGATGGTCGAGAAGAACACCTGGCCGCCGGGCTTGACCATGCGGAAGCAGGCGCGGATGACCGACGACGGATCCGGCACGTGCTCGAGCATTTCCAGGCAGGTGACCACGTCGAACTGCTCGGGCATTTCCTCGGCCAGGGCTTCGGCGGTGATCTGCCGGTATTCGACGTTGACGCCCGACTCCAGTTGATGCAACTGGGCAACCGCCAACGGCGCTTCACCCATATCGATACCCATGACGGTCGCGCCGCGCTGGGCCATGGCTTCGCTGAGGATGCCGCCGCCGCAACCGACGTCGAGGACCTTTTTACCGGCCAGATTGACCCGCTCGTCAATCCAGTTGACTCGCAGCGGGTTGATGTCGTGCAGCGGTTTGAATTCGCTTTCGCGGTCCCACCAGCGATGGGCCAGGGCTTCGAATTTGGCGATTTCGGCGTAGTCGACGTTGCTCATGGTTTAAGTCCTCTAAAACTTGAAAATTCCTGTTGCCCCGGATTGTGCTCCAGGGTGCTTACGATTCGGTACGGCCGCTGATGCGCTTGCCCCAATTCTTCGCAGCAGCGCCTAGCTGTTGTTCATCGAGGCGTGTCAGGCGACGGTCATCGAGCAACTGCTTGCCGGCAACCCAAAGGTGTTTCACGCAGTCGCGGCCGGTGGCGTATATAAGCTGCGAAACCGGGTCGTAGACCGGTTGCTGGGCCAGGCCGGAAAGGTCGAAAGCCACCATGTCCGCCGCCTTGCCGATTTCCAGTGAGCCGACGTCGGCCTCGATACCCAGTGCCCGGGCGCCGTTGAGAGTGGCCATGCGCAAGGCACGATGGGCATCCAGCGCGGTAGCCGAGCCGGCGACAGCCTTGGCCAGCAAGGCCGCGGTGCGGGTTTCGCCGAGCAGGTCCAGGTCATTGTTGCTCGCCGCGCCATCGGTGCCGACTGCGACATTCACCCCGGCCTGCCACAAACGCTCGACCGGGCAGAACCCGCTGGCCAGCTTCAGGTTCGACTCCGGGCAATGAATCACATTGCTGTTGCTTTCTACCAGCAGCGCCAGGTCTTCATCGCTGATCTGGGTCATGTGAACCGCCTGGAAGCGCGGCCCCAACAAGCCCAGGCGCGCCAGGCGGGCCAGTGGGCGTTCACCGCGCTGCTCGACCGATTGCTGCACTTCGAAAGCGGTTTCATGCACGTGCATGTGGATCGAGGCGTCCAGTTCTTCGGCGATCACCCGGATTTTTTCCAGGTTTTCGTCGCCTACGGTGTAGGGTGCATGGGGACCGAAGGTGATTTTGATGCGCTCGTGGTGCTTGAGATCGCCAAACAGTTCGACGCCCTGACGAATGGCTTCATCCGCGGTAGCGGCGCCCGGAATGGGGAAGTCGAGGATCGGAATCGCGATCTGCGCGCGAATGCCGCTGTTGTGCACGCGCTCGCTGGCAACCTTCGGGAAGAAATACATGTCAGAGAAACAGGTGATGCCGCCTTTGATCTGTTCGGCGATGGCCAGGTCGGTGCCGTCGCGTACGAATGATTCATCGACCCACTTGGCTTCGGCTGGCCAGATGTGATTTTCCAGCCAGGTCATCAATGGCAGGTCATCGGCCAGGCCACGGAACAGCGTCATCGCCGCGTGCCCGTGGGCATTGATCAGGCCGGGGCTGAGCAACATGTCGGGCAATTCGCGGGTTTCGCTTGAGTTAAGCTTCAGAGCGGCGGAACGTGGGCCGATAAACACGATGCGTCCATCACGGATGCCCACGCCATGTTCTTTGAGGACAACACCAGCGGGTTCGACGGGTACCAGCCAGGTCGGCAGCAATAACAGGTCGAGCGCAGCGGCAGTGTTCGGCATCGAGGGTCGGTTCCAGTGCTTTTGTAAAGGATGGCGAAGTATACCCGAGCGTCTTCGCGGGGGGATCGCTATAATCGGCGGCTTTTGTTCATGAGTGCGGGGTGAGGGATGCGCGATCGACTGTTGGCTGCGGAAAAGGTAAAGGCCATCGATTGGCGTGATGGCGCTCTCCATCTGCTGGATCAGCGTATTTTGCCGTTCGAGGAAACCTGGATCGCCTACACCAGCGCAGCCGGTGTGGCCGAAGCCATTCGCTCGATGGTGGTGCGTGGCGCACCGGCCATCGGCATCAGTGCCGCCTATGGCATCGTGCTCGCGGCCCGTGCCCGGATTGCCGAAGGTGGCGACTGGTACGCCGCGCTGGAAGAGGATTTTGCGCTGCTGGCCGATTCCCGTCCCACTGCGGTCAATCTGTTTTGGGCGCTGGGGCGCATGCATGATCGGCTCGATCGCCTGAAAGACAATGCCGATCCGCTTGAGGTGCTGGAGGCCGAGGCCATCGCCATTCACGAAAGTGATCGCGAAGCCAATCTGACCATGGCGCAACTGGGTGTCGACCTGATCCGCAAGCATCAGGGCAACGCGCAGGCGATCCTGACCCACTGCAACACGGGTGCGCTGGCCACGGGCGGCTTTGGCACGGCGCTGGGGGTGATTCGTGGTGCATTCATCGAGGGCATGGTCGAGCAGGTCTATGTCGACGAAACCCGCCCATGGCTGCAGGGTTCGCGGCTGACCGCGTGGGAACTGGCCAATGAAGGCATTCCCGTGACCCTCAATGTCGATTCCGCCGCGGCGCATATCATGAAGACCAAGGGCCCTACCTGGGTCATCGTCGGCGCTGACCGGATCACTGCCAATGGCGACGTGGCCAACAAGATCGGTACCTATCAACTGGCCGTCAACGCCATGCACCACGGCGTGCGCTTCATGGTGGTGGCGCCGAGTTCGACCATCGACATGAACCTGGCCAGCGGCGATGACATTCCGATTGAGGAGCGTGATGGTCGCGAGTTGCTGGAGGTCGGTGGCAAGCGGGTGGGCGCGGATGTCGAAGCATTCAATCCGGTGTTCGATGTGACGCCGGCGGACCTGATCGATGCGATCGTCACTGAAAAAGGCATCGTCGAGCGTCCGGATACGGCGAAGATGGCTCAGTTGATGTGCCGCAAGCGCCTGCATTAAGGCTCTTTGGCGACAGATAAATTGTATTCGCGAGCAAGCCCGCTCCCACATTGGACCAAGTCGGTCGCAAAATTTGTATGCGACGCCGATCCGGTGTGGGAGCGGGCTTGCTCGCGAAGAGGTCCGCAAAGTCAACAAATCAGCCAGAATCGAGCCTGAAATCTGCATTCATCAAGCCTCTAAGCCCCTCTCGTCCTCTTCAAGCCTGTCATCGGTCAACTAACTACTCTCCATGCGCATCTAGGGGATAGGTGCGTGGCGGCTCTTGTGATAACATCCGGCGGTTTCCAGGGTTGCCCCAAGTGGCGACCCGTACTGCGCAGATCCATGGCATAACTCGTTGATTTGTCGTAAGTCGGTGCATGGCAATCAGCCTGTATCGGCGAGCTTCGTTGGTCCCATATGGATGTGACGAAGTTTCACCAGAAAAAGGAATCAGGCTTCTCATGGGCGAACTGGCCAAAGAAATCCTCCCGGTCAATATCGAAGACGAGCTGAAGCAGTCCTACCTCGACTACGCGATGAGCGTAATTGTCGGGCGGGCACTGCCGGATGCGCGCGATGGCTTGAAGCCCGTGCACCGGCGCGTGCTGTTCGCGATGAGCGAGCTGGGCAACGACTTCAACAAGCCGTACAAGAAATCTGCCCGTGTTGTCGGTGACGTGATCGGTAAGTATCACCCGCACGGTGATACCGCGGTGTACGACACCATCGTTCGGATGGCGCAGCCATTCTCCCTGCGCTACCTGCTGGTAGACGGCCAAGGCAACTTCGGTTCGGTGGACGGCGACAACGCCGCGGCCATGCGATACACCGAAGTGCGCATGACCAAGCTGGCGCACGAGCTGCTGGCTGACCTGCACAAGGAAACCGTGGACTGGGTGCCGAACTACGACGGCACCGAGATGATCCCGGCGGTCATGCCGACCCGTATTCCCAACCTGTTGGTCAACGGCTCCAGCGGTATCGCCGTGGGCATGGCGACCAACATTCCGCCGCACAACCTCGGTGAAGTCATCGACGGTTGCCTGGCGCTCATCGACAATCCCGAGCTGACCGTCGATGAACTGATGCAATACATTCCCGGTCCGGACTTCCCGACCGCCGCGATCATCAACGGTCGCGCCGGCATCATCGAAGCCTACCGCACCGGTCGCGGGCGCATTTACATGCGTGCCCGCTCGATGATCGAAGACATCGACAAGGTCGGTGGCCGTCAGCAGATCGTCATCACCGAACTCCCATACCAGCTGAACAAGGCGCGTCTGATCGAGAAGATCGCCGAGCTGGTCAAGGAGAAGAAGCTTGAAGGCATCACCGAGCTGCGCGACGAGTCCGACAAGGACGGTATGCGCGTCGTGATCGAGCTGCGTCGCGGCGAAGTGCCAGAGGTCATCCTCAACAACCTCTACGCCCAGACCCAGCTGCAAGCGGTGTTCGGTATCAACATCGTCGCGCTGATCGATGGCCGTCCGCGGATCCTGAACCTCAAGGATTTGCTGGAAGCCTTCGTCCGTCACCGTCGCGAAGTGGTTACCCGTCGTACCGTGTTCGAACTGCGCAAGGCGCGCGAGCGTGGTCACATCCTTGAAGGTCAAGCCGTTGCCCTGTCGAACATCGACCCGGTCATCGCCCTGATCAAGGCCTCGCCAACGCCGTCGGAAGCCAAGGAAGCGCTGGTCAGCACGCCTTGGGAGTCCTCGGCTGTGGTGGCGATGGTTGAACGTGCCGGCGCCGATTCGTGCCGTCCGGAAAACCTCGATCCGCAATACGGTCTGCGCGACGGCAAGTACTTCCTGTCGCCAGAACAGGCGCAAGCCATTCTGGAACTGCGTCTGCACCGCCTGACCGGTCTGGAACACGAAAAACTGCTGGCCGAGTATCAAGAGATCCTCAACCAGATCGGCGAGCTGATCCGCATCCTCAACAGCGCCACGCGCCTGATGGAAGTGATCCGCGAAGAGCTGGAAGTGATTCGCGCCGAATACGGCGACGTACGTCGTACCGAGATCCTCGATGCCCGACTCGACCTGACCCTGGGTGACATGATCCCGGAAGAAGAGCGCGTCGTGACCATTTCCCACGGTGGCTACGCCAAGACCCAGCCGCTGGCTGCGTACCAGGCCCAGCGTCGTGGTGGTAAAGGCAAGTCGGCGACCGGCGTCAAGGATGAGGACTACATCGCTCACCTGCTGGTTGCCAACAGCCACACCACGCTGCTGCTGTTCTCCAGCAAGGGCAAGGTGTACTGGCTGAAAACCTACGAAATCCCCGAGGCATCCCGCGCTGCCCGTGGTCGTCCGCTGGTCAACCTGCTGCCGCTGGACGACGGTGAGTACATCACCACCATGCTGCCGGTCGAGGAATACACCGAAGGTCACTACATCTTCATGGCCACCGCCAATGGCACCGTGAAGAAGACCCCGCTGGAATCCTTCAGCCGTCAACGCAGCGTCGGCCTGATCGCGCTGGAGCTGGACGAAGGCGACGTGCTGATTTCCGCGGCCATCACCGATGGCGAGCGCGAAGTGATGCTGTTCTCCGATGGCGGCAAGGTCACCCGCTTCAAGGAATCCGACGTTCGCGCCATGGGCCGTACCGCCCGCGGTGTGCGCGGCATGCGTCTGCCGGAAGGCCAGAAGCTGATTTCCATGCTGATCCCGGAAGAAGGCAGCCAGATCCTCACCGCTTCCGAGCGTGGTTTTGGCAAGCGCACGGCGATCACCGAGTTCCCTGAGTACAAGCGTGGCGGTCAGGGCGTCATCGCCATGGTCAGCAACGAGCGTAACGGCCGCCTGGTCGGTGCGGTTCAGGTGCTCGACGGCGAGGAAATCATGCTGATTTCCGACCAGGGCACCCTGGTGCGCACCCGTGTCGACGAAGTGTCCAGCCTGGGTCGTAACACCCAGGGCGTGACCCTGATCAAGCTGGCCAATGACGAAACGCTGGTCGGGCTGGAGCGGGTTCAGGAGCCGTCGGAAGTCGAGGGTGAAGAGCTGGAAGGCGAAGAGGGTGAAGGGTTTGTCGGTGAAGTCGTGATTGACGACGTTGCCGAAGACCAGCAACTCGACGCCGCCGCTGACGAAGAGCCACAAGAGTAAGTGGATATGAGGGGGCGGATGAAAATTCGCCCCCTTGTTGTTTGTGAGGTCCCCCTGTAGGAGCGAGCTCGCTCGCGATGGTCGTCAACGATGACGCGGGTTTTCTGATTAAACGCGGTGTCTTCAAGTCCATCGCGAGCAAGCTCGCTCCTACAGTTGATCGCTCCCATGCTATTGCGTGGGAGTGATCACAGCGTTTTTATTGCGTGATACCCCCAAATCAGAGCGAGATTGGATGTGAGCAAGAGAGCCTATAACTTCTGTGCCGGTCCTGCGGCGCTTCCCGAAGCTGTCCTGCAGCGCGCCCAGGGTGAACTCCTCGACTGGCACGGCAAGGGTCTGTCGGTCATGGAAATGAGCCATCGCAGTGATGAGTTCGTGTCCATCGCCACCAAGGCCGAGCAGGATCTGCGTGATCTGCTGAATATCCCCTCGAACTATAAAGTGCTGTTTCTGCAAGGTGGCGCCAGCCAGCAATTTGCTCAGATTCCTCTGAACCTGTTGCCGGAAAACGGCTCGGCCGACTATATCGATACCGGTATCTGGTCGCAGAAAGCCATCGAAGAAGCTTCGCGCTATGGCCACGTCAACGTAGCCGGCACCGCCAAGCCTTACGACTATTTCGCCATTCCCGGCCAGAACGAATGGAAGCTGTCGAAAGACGCGGCCTACGTCCACTACGCGCCGAACGAAACCATCGGCGGTCTGGAGTTCCAGTGGATTCCGGAGACCGGTGATGTTCCGCTGGTCGCCGACATGTCTTCGGACATCCTGTCGCGTCCGATCGATGTTTCGCGTTTCGGCATGATCTACGCCGGCGCCCAGAAAAACATCGGCCCGAGCGGTATCGTCGTCAACATCGTTCGCGAAGACCTGCTGGGCAAGGCTCGTTCCCTGTGCCCGACTATGCTCAACTATAAGATCGCGGCCGATAACGGTTCGATGTACAACACCCCACCGACCCTGGCGTGGTATTTGTCCGGCCTGGTGTTCGAGTGGCTGAAGGAACAGGGCGGCGTCGAGGCCATCGGCAAGCTCAACGAAGTCAAGCAGCGCACGCTGTATGGCTTCATCGATGCCAGCGGCCTGTACAGCAACCCGATCAACAAGTCGGACCGCTCGTGGATGAACGTGCCGTTCCGCCTGGCTGATGATCGTCTGGACAAGCCGTTCCTGGCCGGTGCCGACGAGCGTGGCCTGTTGAACCTCAAGGGCCACCGTTCGGTGGGCGGCATGCGCGCCTCCATCTATAACGCCGTCGACATCAACGCCGTCAACGCGCTGGTTTCGTACATGGCAGAGTTCGAGAAGGAACACGGCTAATGTCTGAGCAAGAACTCAAGGCACTGCGCCTGCGCATTGATGCCCTGGACGAAAAGGTCCTGGAGCTGATCAGTGAGCGTGCGCGCTGCGCCCAGGAAGTCGCGCGAGTAAAGATGGCCTCGCTGGCCGAAGGCGAAGTGCCGGTGTTCTATCGTCCCGAGCGTGAAGCTCAGGTGCTCAAGCGTGTCATGGAGCGTAACCAGGGGCCGCTGGGCAACGAAGAGATGGCGCGGTTGTTCCGTGAAATCATGTCCTCCTGCCTGGCGCTCGAGCAGCCGCTTAAAGTGGCTTACCTCGGCCCTGAAGGCACCTTCACCCAGGCGGCGGCCATGAAGCACTTCGGCCACGCCGTGATCAGCAAGCCGATGGCGGCGATCGACGAGGTGTTCCGTGAAGTGGCGGCCGGTGCGGTGAACTTTGGCGTGGTGCCGGTGGAAAACTCCACCGAGGGCGCGGTCAACCACACCCTCGACAGCTTCCTCGAACACGACATGGTGATCTGCGGTGAAGTCGAGCTGCGTATCCACCATCACCTGTTGGTCGGTGAAAACACCAAGACCGACAGCATCAGCCGCATTTACTCCCACGCCCAGTCACTGGCGCAGTGCCGCAAGTGGCTGGACGCCCATTACCCGAATGTCGAACGCGTGGCGGTGTCCAGCAACGCTGAAGCGGCCAAGCGGGTCAAGGGTGAGTGGAACTCGGCGGCGATTGCCGGCGACATGGCGGCCGGTCTGTACGGGCTGACCCGTTTGGCCGAGAAGATCGAGGACCGCCCGGATAACTCCACGCGCTTCCTCATGATCGGCAACCAGGAAGTGCCGCCAACCGGCGACGACAAGACATCCATCATCGTTTCGATGAGCAATAAACCGGGTGCGCTTCATGAGCTGCTGGTGCCGTTCCACGACAACGGCATCGACCTGACACGAATCGAGACTCGACCATCGCGCAGCGGTAAATGGACCTACGTGTTCTTCATCGATTTCGTCGGTCATCATCGCGACCCGCTGGTCAAGGGTGTGCTGGAAAAGATCAGTCAGGAAGCAGTAGCACTCAAGGTGCTGGGTTCCTACCCGAAAGCAGTTCTCTAAGGGGCGGTAGCATATGAGTGGCAATTTCCTCGCTCTGGCTCAGCCGGGCGTGCAACAACTTTCGCCTTACGTTCCGGGCAAGCCCGTGGACGAACTGGCACGTGAGCTGGATCTCGATCCGGCCAGCATCGTCAAACTGGCGAGCAACGAAAACCCGCTGGGCGCCGGCCCCAAGGCGCTGGCGGCCATACGCGATGCGCTGGCCGAGCTGACCCGCTATCCGGACGGCAACGGTTTTGCGCTCAAGACCCTGCTGGCTGAGCAGTGTCGTGTAGAGCTGAATCAAGTGACGCTGGGCAATGGCTCCAACGACATTCTTGAGTTGGTGGCCCGTGCTTATCTGGCACCGGGCCTGAATGCCGTGTTCAGCGAGCATGCGTTTGCGGTCTACCCGATTGCCACTCAGGCTGTCGGCGCAGAGGCCAAGGTGGTCCCGGCCAAGGATTGGGGGCATGACCTGCCTGCAATGCTGGCAGCCATCGACGCCAACACCCGCGTGGTGTTCATCGCCAACCCGAACAACCCGACCGGGACCTGGTTCGACGCCGAGGCGCTGGACGAGTTTCTGCAGGATGTTCCGGAGCACGTGCTGGTGGTGCTGGACGAGGCCTACATCGAGTACGCCGAAGGCAGCGACATGCCGGATGGCCTGGACTTCCTGGCGGCTTATCCGAACCTGCTGGTTTCCCGGACATTCTCCAAGGCTTATGGCCTGGCAGCACTGCGTGTGGGTTATGGCTTGTCGACGCCGGTAGTTGCCGATGTGCTGAACCGCGTACGCCAGCCGTTCAACGTCAACAGCCTGGCCCTGGCTGCTTCCTGTGCGGCGTTGAAGGATGAAGAATATCTGGCGCAGAGCCGTCAGTTGAACGAGTCCGGCATGCAGCAACTGGAAGCCGGTTTCCGCGAACTGGGGCTGAGCTGGATTCCGTCCAGGGGCAATTTCATCTGCGTCGATCTCGGTCAGGTCGCGGCCCCGGTATTCCAGGGCTTGTTGCGTGAAGGCGTGATCGTGCGTCCGGTGGCCAACTACGGCATGCCGAATCACCTGCGCATCACCATTGGTCTGCCGGCAGAAAACAGCCGCTTCCTGGAAGCGCTGAGCAAGGTTCTGGCTCGTGGTTGATGTCACTGCTCTGCAATCTGCTGAACCTATGATCGGTCGCCTGGTGGTGGTCGGTCTTGGGTTGATCGGCGGTTCGTTTGCCAAGGGTTTGCGTGAAAGCGGTATATGCCGCGAAGTGGTCGGGGTCGATCTCGATCCGCAATCGCGCAAACTCGCGGTCGAGTTGGGTGTGGTGGATCGCTGCGAGGAAGACCTGGGCGTTGCTTGTCAGGGTGCCGACGTCATCCAGTTGGCGGTGCCGATTCTGGCCATGGAAAAAGTGCTCGCGCGTATGGCCGGCATGGATCTGGGGCAAGCGATCCTGACCGATGTCGGCAGCGCCAAGGGCAATGTGGTGCGTGCTGCCACCGAGGCATTTGGCAGTATGCCGTCCTGCTTCGTGCCGGGGCATCCGATTGCCGGTTCGGAGCAGAGTGGGGTAGAAGCCTCCAACGCCGAGCTGTTCCGTCGCCACAAAGTGATCCTCACGCCGCTGGAGCAAACCGATCCGGCAGCCCTGGCGGTGGTCGACCGTCTGTGGCGCGAATTGGGCGCCGATGTCGAGCACATGCAGGTCGAGCGTCACGACGAAGTATTGGCTGCGACCAGTCATCTGCCGCACTTGCTGGCGTTCGGTTTGGTCGATTCGTTGGCCAAGCGCAATGAAAATCTTGAGATCTTCCGTTACGCTGCGGGCGGTTTCCGCGATTTCACAAGAATCGCCGGTAGCGACCCGGTCATGTGGCACGACATCTTCCTCGCCAACCGCGAAGCTGTCCTGCGCACACTCGATACATTTCGCAGCGATCTCGACGCCTTGCGCGACGCGGTCGATGCAGGGGATGGGCACCAATTGTTGGGCGTTTTCACTCGCGCCCGGGTTGCCCGCGAGCATTTCAGTAAAATCCTGGCCCGCAGGGCCTATGTGGACGCTATGAATTCCAACGATCTGATTTTCCTGGCTCAACCTGGTGGCCGCCTGTCCGGTCGGATTCGCGTACCAGGTGACAAATCGATTTCCCACCGTTCGATCATGCTCGGCTCCCTCGCTGAGGGTGTCACCGAAGTCGAAGGTTTCCTTGAGGGTGAAGATGCCCTGGCGACCCTGCAGGCTTTCCGTGACATGGGCGTGGTCATCGAAGGCCCGCACCACGGTCGCGTGACCATTCACGGCGTTGGCCTGCATGGTCTGAAGCCGGCACCGGGCCCGATCTATCTGGGCAACTCCGGTACTTCGATGCGCCTGCTGTCCGGCCTTTTGGCTGCGCAGAACTTCGACAGCACCCTGACCGGCGATGCCTCGCTGTCCAAGCGCCCGATGAATCGCGTGGCCAATCCGCTGCGTGAAATGGGCGCAGTGATCGAAACCGCCGCTGAAGGTCGTCCGCCGATGACAATTCGTGGTGGCAACAAGCTCAAGGGGCTGACCTACACCATGCCGATGGCCAGTGCCCAGGTTAAGTCCTGCCTGCTGTTGGCCGGCCTGTATGCCGAAGGCAAGACCACGGTTACCGAGCCTGCTCCGACCCGCGACCATACCGAGCGCATGCTCCGTGGCTTCGGCTACCCGGTAACGGTCAACGGTGCGACCGCGTCGGTCGAGTCCGGCAGCAAACTGACCGCGACCCACATTGAAGTCCCGGGTGACATTTCGTCCTCGGCGTTCTTCCTGGTGGCGGCATCGATCGCCGAAGGTTCCGAGCTGGTGCTGGAGCACGTCGGCATCAACCCGACCCGTACCGGCGTAATTGACATCCTGCGCCTGATGGGCGCCGACATCACCCTGGAAAACCAGCGTGAAGTGGGTGGCGAGCCGGTGGCGGATTTGCGCGTACGTGCAGCTAAACTCAAAGGTATCGAGATTCCCGAGGCGCTGGTTCCGCTGGCGATCGACGAGTTCCCGGTGCTGTTCGTCGCCGCAGCCTGTGCCGAAGGGCGCACCGTGTTGCGTGGTGCCGAAGAGCTGCGGGTCAAGGAGTCGGATCGCATCCAGGTCATGGCGGATGGTTTGCTGGCGCTGGGCGTCAAGTGCGAGCCAACCCCGGATGGCATCATCATCGACGGCGGCCAGATCGGCGGCGGTGAAGTGCACGGTCATGGTGATCACCGTATCGCCATGGCGTTCAGCGTCGCTTCCCTGCGCGCCAGTGCCCCGATCCGCATCCATGATTGCGCCAACGTCGCGACGTCGTTCCCGAATTTCCTGGCGCTGTGCGCACAGGTCGGTATTCGCGTGGCACAAGAGGCTCAGTCGTGAACAACATTGCACCGGTCATCACCATCGATGGGCCAAGCGGTTCGGGCAAGGGCACGGTAGCCGGGATCCTGGCCAAACGCCTGGGCTGGAACCTGCTGGACTCCGGTGCGTTGTACCGATTGCTGGCCTTCGCCGCGCATAACCACGGTGTCGACCTGACCAATGAAGAGCTGCTGAAGAAGCTCGCCGCTCATCTGGATGTGCAGTTCATCGCGGCGACGGACGGTCAGTTGCAACGCATCATCCTGGAAGGTGATGAAGTCAGCGATGTCATTCGCACCGAAAGCGTCGGTTCCGGCGCTTCCCAGGTGGCTGCATTGCCCGCTGTACGCGAGGCGCTGCTGCAGCGCCAGCGAGCTTTTCAGGAAGCGCCGGGCCTTGTGGCGGATGGTCGCGACATGGGTACGGTAGTTTTTCCTGACGCGCCGCTGAAGATTTTTCTGACCGCCAGCGCCGAGGAGCGGGCACGCCGTCGATATTTGCAGTTGAAGGGCAAGGTCGAGGGTGTTAGTCTGTCGAGTCTGCTAGATGAGATACGTGCGCGCGATGAGCGTGACACCCAGCGAGCGGTAGCCCCGCTCAAACCGGCGGCTGACGCCATACAGCTGGATTCCACGGAATTGTCCATCGACCAGGTGCTGGAACGCATCATGAGCGAGATCGCCATTCGCGATATCGCCGGGTGACCAAGAAGGCCGCAGGGGACCAGTCATAGTCCTGCGGTGGCTTCTTTTAAATGAAACTAACCCACACCGTCTGGGGTGTGGAGATGGGCGTATTCTTCGCCCTCATCAACAGGAATTAAAATGAGCGAAAGCTTTGCGGAACTCTTTGAAGAAAGCCTAAAGACCCTGAACCTTCAGGCAGGCTCCATCATCACCGGTGTTATCGTTGATATCGATTACCAGGCTCGCTGGGTAACCGTTCACGCTGGCCTGAAGTCCGAAGCACTGATCCCGCTGGAGCAGTTCTACAACGACGCTGGCGAACTGAACATCAACGTCGGTGACGAAGTTCACGTTGCTCTGGACTCGGTTGAAGACGGTTTCGGTGAAACCAAGCTGTCCCGTGAAAAAGCCAAGCGCGCTGAATGCTGGATCGTTCTGGAAGCAGCCTTCGCAGCCGAAGAAGTGGTCAAGGGCGTTATCAACGGTAAGGTTAAAGGCGGCTTCACTGTCGACGTTAACGGCATCCGTGCGTTCCTGCCAGGTTCTCTGGTTGACGTCCGTCCAGTGCGCGACACCACGCACCTGGAAGGCAAAGAGCTGGAATTCAAGGTCATCAAGCTGGATCAGAAGCGCAACAACGTTGTCGTTTCCCGTCGCAGCGTCCTGGAAGCCGAGAACTCCGCCGAGCGCGAAGCTCTGCTGGAATCCCTGCAGGAAGGCCAACAAGTCAAAGGTATCGTCAAGAACCTCACCGATTACGGCGCATTCGTCGATCTGGGTGGCGTCGATGGCCTGCTGCACATTACCGACATGGCTTGGAAGCGTATCAAGCATCCTTCCGAAATCGTCAACGTTGGCGACGAGATCGATGTCAAGGTTCTGAAGTACGATCGCGAGCGCAATCGTGTTTCCCTGGGCCTGAAGCAACTGGGCGAAGATCCATGGGTTGCTATCAAAGCCCGTTACCCGGAAAGCACTCGCGTTACCGCTCGTGTAACCAACCTGACCGACTACGGCTGCTTCGCTGAGCTGGAAGAAGGCGTTGAAGGTCTGGTACACGTTTCCGAAATGGACTGGACCAACAAGAACATCCACCCTTCGAAAGTCGTACAAGTCGGCGACGAAGTGGAAGTTATGGTTCTGGACATCGACGAAGAGCGTCGTCGTATCTCCCTGGGCATCAAACAGTGCAAATCCAACCCATGGGAAGATTTCTCTGGCCAGTTCAACAAGGGCGATAAAATCTCCGGCACCATCAAGTCGATCACCGATTTCGGTATCTTCATTGGTCTGGACGGCGGCATCGACGGTCTGGTTCACCTGTCCGACATCTCCTGGAACGAAGTGGGCGAAGAAGCCGTTCGCCGCTTCAAGAAGGGCGACGAGCTGGACACCGTTATCCTGTCGGTTGACCCAGAGCGCGAGCGCATCTCCCTGGGTATCAAGCAACTGGAAAGCGATCCGTTCTCCGAGTACGTTCAAGAGAACGACAAAGGCGCCATCGTTAAAGGCATCGTGAAGGAAGTTGACGCTAAAGGCGCCATCATCACTCTGGCCGACGATATCGAAGCGACTCTGAAAGCCTCCGAAATCAGCCGTGACCGCGTTGAAGACGCGCGCAACGTTCTGAAAGAAGGCGAAGAAGTAGAAGCCAAGATCATCAGCGTTGACCGCAAGAGCCGTGTAATTCAGCTCTCGATCAAGTCGAAAGACGTTGAAGACGAGAAAGAAGCAATCCAGAGCCTGCGCGACAAGCCAGTAGCTACTGATGCTCCTGTGGCCACCACTCTGGGTGACCTGCTGCGTGCACAAATGGAAAAACAGAACTAAGTTCTGATTTTCTGTAAAAAAAGGGCGACTTCGGTCGCCCTTTTTTGTGCCTTGGATTTGGCGGACTGCGCCCGGCTTCAGTGGCTTCAGTCGGAACCAAAGATGCTGAAAAAATGTCTGATTGTTTAGTCGGATCAAGCGCTTATTTGCAGCTAGTCTTTAGCCTGAAACTAATGATCGCCCGGTGGGCTTTCTGGCATAAGGACGTGAATGAACAAGCTGATTGTCGCGGTGGCAGTGCTGGCTCTAGCGGGTTGTACCACCAATGCCAAAACGCATGCGGTACGCGGGGTAAGTGGCATTGAGGTTGATTGTTCAGGGCTCGGTTCGAAATGGGACCGGTGTTACAAGCGCGCGGCCAAGGAGTGCAAGGGGGTGGGATACAAGGTTGTGGCAAGGTCTGATGATCTCAAGGAAGAGGAGGAGGTCTTCCCCTTCGGATTCAATCCCGCAGGTTTCCTGACGCGCACTATTTTGGTGATTTGCCGATGAGGTTGTGATGGCTCAAGGGTCTTCCCTCTTTCAGGGGGCAAGCATTTTGGGGTAGGGGAATAGATGGCAAAACTCGGGCTGTTCAAAATCATGCGGCCGTGCTAAAACCTTTGGAGCGCTGACCTAGCTGCTTGAAAAAGAAGGGAAAAATATGACGAAGTCGGAGTTGATCGAACGAATTGTCACCCATCAAGGGCTGCTCTCATCGAAGGATGTGGAGTTGGCCATCAAGACCATGCTTGAGCAAATGTCCCAATGTCTGGCTACCGGAGATCGCATCGAGATCCGGGGTTTTGGCAGTTTCTCTCTGCACTACCGCGCACCACGGGTCGGTCGTAATCCAAAGACCGGTCAGTCCGTTAGCCTGGATGGCAAATTCGTTCCACACTTCAAGCCAGGCAAGGAACTCAGGGATCGGGTGAATGAGGACGAGGAGGAGCAGCAGTGAGTGGAAAGGCTCGTAGCGCCGCCCCAATTCGTTATGTCGGGTTCATCCTGATGATCTTAATAGTTGTATTGATAGTGGCGTTTGTGCTGGAAAACCAAGAATTAGTTGGTGTGCAATTTCTAGGTTGGTTGATGCCTAAACTTCCAGTGTCACTGTATATGTTGCTGTCGTTGTTAATCGGTTTGGCGGTGGGGCCTCTGTTCAGTTGGTGTGCTAGCCTCAGAAAGTATCGGGGTTAGAAGTCTGTTAACTTTAGGTCAAGATAGGAAAGGCCGTTGCATTTTAGTAAGTTCGCAAGAAGTGGCGGGCTGTTTTGTTTCGTAGATAAGTCTTTTCTAGCGTTTAAGGGTACTGATCATTATGCTCCAACTCTCGACCGCCTCAACAAGCAGTGATGAGATAGATATTTTTGTCTTGATCAAAGCGCTTTGGGTGCAGAAGTGGGTAGTTATCAGTGTAATCATTCTGGTGACTATAGCCTCGGCGGTATATGCCTTTACAGCTAAGCCATTGTATGAGGCCAGAATTTACGTATTGCCTCCCACTCAAAACGATATTGCGGATTTTAACTATGGTCGAACATTGAATTCCGACCTGCCGCCTTTCACTGTTAAAGATGTTTATGACGTATTTGTTCGTAATCTCTTTAGTGAATCCTTGCGGCGTTCTTTTTTCGATGAGGTTTATTTACCGTCGTTGACTGAAAATGCACGCAAGGGTTCGCGCGACCGTCTGTATCAAAATTTCTCAAAACAGTTGGTTATATCTGTGGGTGGTAAGGAAGGCCCAGACCGTTATTCTGTTACTGTGCAGGGCTACAACCCTTCGGAAGCTGGTGAATGGGTGCGCACTTATGTTCAAAATGCCGGTGTTGCAGCAAAAAACGAAATGATCAAAAACGTGGTTAGAGAGGCTCAGGTTAGAGCGCGCAACTTGGAACAACAGATTAATGGTCTCCGTGAAAGTGCTCGCCGAGAGCGAGAGGACAAAATAAAGGTCCTAAGTGAGGCTCTGGTGATTGCTAGGGCCGTTGGTTTGAACAAACCGGTCATTATCAGTGGGAGAACCTCTGCGGAGTTGTCTCTAGGTGTGGATAGTCAGGCTTTGTATATGCGTGGAAGTGATGCGCTCCAAGCCGAAATTGATGGCTTGGAAAGGCGTGAGTCTGATGATCCGTTCATTCAGAGTCTGCGAGTTTTGCAAGTTAAGTACTTATTTCTTAAAAATCTGACAATCGATTCCTCCAGTGTTTCGGTATATCGACAGGACGGAGCAGTTGACGATCCCGATAGTCCGATCAAGCCGAATAAATTATCAATTCTGATACAGGGGGCGTGCTTTGGGCTCTTCCTGGGGCTGGCGTTGGCTCTGTTCAGGTATTTCAAACCTTTGTTGCGCGCAAAAATTTTGGTTCCCTCCTCGCATACCTGAGGTGGGTAAATTGCCTATTGGCTGCAAGGGCGTCCGGGGCTTTCTTTTGGATGCTTGTGTTGCGTTCGGAAACGCAGCGCTCGCCACTCTGAGCAGTCGTTTTCAAATACGTGCCCTTCCTTACCCCCCCCTTTTTTTTTGCTTGGTCGCGGAGGGGGGAGGGGGATGGCGCGCCAAGCGTTCGCGGTTCGATGGCAATATCAAGCCATAAAGCGCATGCCGATACGTAGAAATGCGGCTACCTATCAAAATCTGGTAACGCAATTGTGTCATCTAGGAGATAATAGCGAACGGGGCAATTAGAAGGCCTTCGCCTGATGCCAGGAAAAGTGTATAGATTTTAGAATTGCCTTAAATATTATTGCGCTGGGCGTTGGTCTATGGTAGGCGAGTTGGTTATGGTTGCGGGACAGGGATGCGGAACAGAATGATTAGGCCAATCATCAACATTGGTTGTCAGGCAGTTTTTAAACTAATGTTCGCTATCGCATCTCTGAAAGTAGTGGCGTTTTATGTTGGGCCGAGCGGCATGGCTGTAGTTGGACAGATACAGGCCTTTCTTCAGATTTTAAGTGCTGGTGTATCTTCGGTAACGACCACCGGTGTGGTAAAGCTGATAGCTGAAGATAAATATCCAAAAGAGCGAGTCCTGCAGTCGTCATTGATGCTGCTATTGGCTTTTAGTTTTTCTTTCGCTTTGGTTTTGCTTTTCTCAAGCACACTTATTTCAAATTTTTTCTTACAAGGTGGGTGGGCAGAGGTGTTGATGCTTCTGCCTCTAGGTGCATTTTTTATAGGTTTGAATAATTTATTCATTTCTTATTTTAATGGTGGTCAAAAATACAGTGAGTATTTTTGGTATTCCGTGATAACAGCATTTTTTACAGCGCTGTTGACGTGTGCTTGTTCCATTGTTTTTGGCAAGCCAGGAGCTGTTTATTCAATAGCGCTGGCACCTGCTATTGCGGGTGTGTGCGTGCTGCTTCTGCCTGCGAGATTTCGACTTCCACGCCTCAATCTGGTTAGTTTGGATGTTGAAGTCATAAAAATATTGTTGTCTTACTCCCTTATGGCCTTGGGGTCGGTAGTCATAGTCTACGGCGTTCAGATTGTCCTGCGAGACTATATATCTACTAACGGCTCAATGGCTGAGGCAGGCACGTGGTATGCAGTAACTCGTCTGTCCGACATATACATGGGTATATGTAGTGTTCTCTTTTCTACGTTGTTGTTACCTAAGTACAGTTCACAAGAGGGTAGGGGGCTGACGAGTTTAGTATTTCGTATAGGGGTAATGGCACTCGGTTTTGTTGTTGTGATGGCTGTCTCTGTAAACGTATTGGCGAGCTTCGCTATTTGGTTGATTTATGGTGATGCTTTTGCAGCTGCAACCGGAATCATGAAGGTTTATGTAATTGGCGATGCTTTAAAGTGTCTGAGTTGGGTGTTTCTTTATGTGATGATAGCTAAACAGCATGTTCGATTCTATCTCGCCTACGAAATGCTTAGTGCGTTGTTGTATCTCCTTTTCTGTGTTTTGTGTTATCGGTTTTATGGTTTCAATAATATGGCTTATGGATATCCACTGCAGGGGGCTGTTTCTCTGACTGTGGTATTAATATGGTTCTTGGTAACGCGATACAACTCAACGCCTTTAGAACAGAATAATAAGTATGACGCAGTATAATATTGTATATGTTGTGGTTTGGTTGCTGGCTATTCTCTCATTGAGAAAAGATAATCTTCCTTCGGCATGGTTGTTTTTTTTACAGGTGACGTTGCTTGCCTTGTTTGTGGGGTTGAAGTTTCAAACCGGATATGATTGGCCAATCTATGAGGCGCATTACGCTGCGGTCCAAAGTGGGGAGGCTTTTTATCTTGATTTTGAGTTTGGGTACGAGTGGCTTGTCCAGTTTTCAACAAGTATAGGGTTGGCGTTCGAGCAGTTTTCTGCGGTAATAAGTATATTGGAGGTTTCTTTTATAGCTTTCGCAGCAAGACGATTTTTTCCCAGGTATTGCCTGGTCGTTATGGCGATAATGTACTCGGTTCCAGATTTTTATTTGATACCTGCATTTTCTCTGCTTAGGCAAGGTCTTGCAGTTAGTATATTTTTGATAGGTGTGTATAAGTTTTTTTCAGATAAAAAAATCTCAGGCTTCGTCTTCTTTGCGATTGCTTGCTCGTTGCACTATTCGGTTGTAGGTGGGTTGTTGCTACTTGCATTGCTCTATATGTTTCCCTTAAGTCGAAGGGCGTTTTCATTGGTTTTTGCTGCTTCGGTGGCGCTGTATGTATCCTCTTTTGATATCATTCGCGGTGTTGTTGAGGTTCTGATTGTTTACGTCAATCCAAAATATATGATTTATTTGGATCGTGATGTTTTTAATGCGTCCTTTGCATATCGGGCTGCATTTGCTGTCGTTTCACTAGTGTTTTTTGTATGTATATATGGGGCATGGGTAAAACATGAGTCCTCTAGTGTTGAGAACCTTGGTGATGGGGGCGGGGTACAAACCTGTCGGCTAGCCTTGTTGGGGCTGCTCATTCCTTTGATTATATTTGGATTTCCAACTCTATCCACCCGGTATCAGTTTTTCTTCGCCATATTTCTTGTAGGGTGTGCACTCGGGGCTTTGCAGTATGTGACATACGCAAGTCGCATTATTGTCATATTTGTGGTTGCGATAATTGCATACTTGCCATTCTATAGATTTCTCTCAAGTCCGCTTTCTATTGTTTATATACCCTATCAAAGTCAGCTCTTTTATGATCATAAAAATTCGACTGGGCAAGATCGTACCAATGATTTGCTCAACCAATTAGACGTGCTGTGGTCCAAATAATGAAAACAAGTAAACATATCGTTCTGCTTACTACCAAATACGCAGATGACAAAAAAGATGCCTGGTTGACTAATGAGTTGGCCTACTCATTGAATGAGGAAGGGCATAATGTCTCGGTGGTTGTTTTCTCGTGGCTCAAGAATGAACCTGTGTCATTCACTAAGGTGATTGATGGTATCAAGGTTATCAGGGTCAAGCTTCCGGCTATATTTTACAATACAGGGGTCATCGGTACTGCCCTGAAGATTTTCCTGTTTCCCTTCCTGGCTCGCCATGAAGTGCGAAAGCAAGTGGATAAATGCGACTTGTTAATTGCCAATACGCCTTGTGTGACTATTTTGGGGATGTCGCGTTATTTTAGGAAGAAATATGACTCCCGGTCTTTTCTGGTGCTCTGGGATTTCTTCCCATATTACTTGAAAGACCTTGGTGCTATTAGAAATAAGCTGTTTTTTGGCTTTTTCCGTTATCTTGAGCAGATAATGTATAAAAGTTTTGATCGTATCGGATGCATGACTGAAGGGAATGCGAAATTCCTGTTTGATAATTTTCCGGCAGTGGATAAGCAGCGTGTTGAAATTTTGCCTCTTTGGGCGAAGATCAAGCAGGTTGATCCGATAGATAAGTCTGAAATAAGGTTGAAGTACGATTTGCCATCGGCGGGGTTTATCGCTGTTTATGGTGGTGCAATGTCTATTGTTCAGGAGTTGGACAATATTCTCGATTTGGCCGAGCTTTACTCTGGCGGTGATGTGACCTTCCTTTTTATTGGCAAGGGGACTGAGAAGGAAAGGTTGGAGAAGTCGGTAATTGCTCGAGGGTTAAAGAACGTAAAGTTTATCGACTACGTGCCTCGTGATGAGTATCAGCATGTAGTTCAGGCCTGTGATGTGGGTCTGATTTCGCTGTCTAAGAAGTTAACTGTGCCGAGCTTTCCCTCTAAGTCATTAGATTATTTTAAAGTTTCTCTTCCGGTGCTTGCGTCTTTGGATTCAGTTACGGATTTTGGAGATATCCTTGAAAACAAAATATGTGCTGGTTTTGCCGTAGTGGCGGGAGATGTAACTAATCTAAAAGGCAAGTTGGACTTGTTGATTAAGGATGCTGAGCTCTGTAAGGCGCTAGGGGCCAATGGTCGGCGCTATTACGAAAAATACTTGAGCGTCGAGAACGCAAGAAGTATTATCATTTCATCACAATAAGTGGGGTCTTCTCATGGCTATTTCTTTCAGTAACTCAACGCTTTTGATCACCGGTGGCACCGGGTCGTTTGGTAATGCTGTGCTGAAACGGTTTCTCGATACCGATATCAAAGAAATCCGCGTGTTCAGCCGAGACGAGAAAAAGCAAGATGACATGCGTAAAAAATACGCAAACACCAAGCTGAAATTTTATATTGGCGACGTCAGAGATTTCCAAAGTGTGCTCAACGCTACTCGTGGAGTAGATTATATTTTTCACGCCGCTGCCTTGAAGCAGGTCCCTTCATGCGAATTCCATCCAATGGAGGCTGTGAAAACAAATGTGCTTGGTACGGATAACGTACTGGAAGCGGCAATACAGAATAACGTCAAGCGCGTAGTTTGCCTGAGTACCGATAAAGCTGTTTATCCAATCAATGCAATGGGTATATCCAAAGCAATGATGGAAAAAGTAATGGTTGCCAAATCGCGTAACGATAATAATACGGTTATCTGCGGTACTCGCTACGGTAACGTGATGGCGTCCCGCGGTTCCGTTATTCCTTTGTTTGTTGATCAGATCCGCTCGGGCATACCTCTGAGCCTGACTGATCCAAACATGACGCGATTCATGATGACTTTGGCAGATGCGGTCGATCTGGTTTTGTATGCTTTTGAGCATGGCACAAATGGTGACATGTTCGTCCAGAAAGCTCCTGCAGCGACTGTGGAAGTATTGGCGAAAGCATTGATCAATATGCTTAATGTGCCAGATCATCCCGTTCAGGTTATTGGCACCCGTCATGGTGAAAAACTTTTCGAAGCGTTGCTTAGTCGCGAAGAAATGGCCTGCGCAGAAGACCGCGGTGACTACTTCCGCGTACCGCCAGATCTGCGGGATCTGAATTACTCCAAGTTTGTGGAGCAGGGTGAGACTAAAATTTCTCGCACAGAAGACTACAACTCGCATAATACCGAGCGTCTTGATGTAGAAGGTATGCAGAAACTGCTCCTCAAGTTAAACTTTATGCGCGCTATCCAGCGTGGTGAGCACGCCACACCTGAGGAATAAGTAATGAAGGTTCTGATTACAGGTGCCAATGGTTTTGTCGGCCAGAATCTTATTTCGCATCTGAGCGAGAAGTCAGATGTCGAAGTGGTGCGCTTTACCCGCGAAGATTCGCTGGAAAACCTACCGAGTCTGGTTGCCCAGGTTGACTTTATTTTCCATCTGGCCGGTGTCAATCGTCCGTTGGACCCGCAGGAGTTTCATACCGGCAATACCGATTTGACTCGTGCGCTCTGTGATGCTATTCGTCTCGGTGGCCGGAAAGTTCCAGTACTGTATACGTCGTCGAGTCAAGCGGAGTTGGATAACCCATACGGCAGCAGTAAGCTTGGTGCCGAGCAAGTACTGCTTGATCTGAACTCGAAAAATGGTTCGGAAGTACACTTGTTTCGTTTGCCTAATGTATTTGGTAAGTGGGCTCGTCCTAACTATAATTCAGCGGTTGCAACTTTTTGCAATAATATCGCTCGCGGTCTGCCAATTCAAATCAATGATCCACATGCGCGCATTAATCTGGTTTACATAGATGATGTAATTGCATGCTTCATTGCTGTAATGGAAGGGAAGAAGTCGGGCTCGCCGTTTGTTAGTGTTGAGCCTCAATATAATATTACGGTGGGTGAGCTTTCTGAGCAATTGGCGGCCTTCCGTGATAGTAGAAAGTCGATGATTACCGAGTCGGTAGGGACTGGGCTTGTAAGGGCTCTTTATTCCACTTACTTGAGTTATCTGCCGCCCGAGCGTTTTACTTACGAAGTTCCCAAGCACGGTGATCCGCGCGGGGTTTTTGTGGAGATGCTTAAAACCAAAGAGGCCGGACAGTTTTCTTACTTTACTGCGCACCCAGGAATAACACGCGGCGGGCATTACCATCACACAAAGACGGAAAAGTTTCTTGTCATCAAAGGCACGGCATGTTTCCGTTTTCGTCATATTGTTTCGGGCGAGTTTTACGAATTGTTCACTTCCGGAGAAAATCCGGAAATTGTCGAAACAGTTCCAGGCTGGAGCCACGACATTACCAATATTGGCAGTGAGGAAATGATCGTTATGCTTTGGGCTAACGAGATTTTTGATCGCGAAGCACCTGATACGTTTACCTTTCCTGTTGGTACTGAAGCGTAATAACCGTATGCGCCGCTTTATTCCTTAAATAAGGAATGGGGCGGCGCTGTGCTTTTATGGGGGCTTGCGATCGCTTGAAGTGGTAGTCTTGTAAATCCGGTTTTTGACAGTTCGTCACCCACTCGCTGGGTCAAAAACAGGCCGGAAAGTCTGTTGGTATTGACTTTTTCGTTGGAGTTATTCCTCGAAGGGATCACCACGGGGTGATCGGATGTGGCCACCGAGCGTGGTGGAGATGAGGCGCGATCGATGGTGAACCGCCCTTTATCGCCCGTTCGCACTCAATCACCCAGGATGCAGAAGCCAAGTGGTGTAGCGTCCACTCGTCCATTAATGGCCCCCATTGGGCTTCATCCATGCTAATGGATAGCGTTAGTGGCAGTTGAAGATTAGAATTGTTGATCGTTTTTATCACTTATTAAAATGTGACGTTTAAAAATGAAAAAATTGAAAATCGTTACCGTAGTGGGTACTCGCCCGGAAATCATTCGTCTGTCGCGCGTCATGGCCGCTCTGGACAGGGACTGCGACCATGTTCTAGTGCACACCGGGCAGAATTATGACTATGAATTGAACGAGATTTTCTTTCAGGATCTCGGTATCCGTAAACCCGACCACTTTCTGAATGCTGCTGGTGCAACAGGTGCGGAAACCATCGGTAACGTCATTATTACCGTTGATCGCGTGCTGGCCGAGGTTCAGCCTGAGGCTCTTCTCGTCCTCGGCGACACCAACAGCTGCATGGCGGTCATTCCCGCCAAACGTCGCAAAATTCCGACCTTCCATATGGAAGCTGGTAACCGCTGCTTCGACATGCGTGTACCTGAAGAGATCAACCGACGTATTGTGGATCACACCGCAGATATCAATTTAACTTACAGTACCATTGCGCGTGACTATCTGCTAAGTGAAGGTTTGCCACCAGACAGGGTCATCAAAACTGGCAGCCCGATGTTTGAGGTACTTAATTATTATCGTGAAGGTATCGATTCTTCGGACGTGCTGGAGCGGCTTGGGCTTGAGCAGGGCAAGTTTTTTGTAGTGAGCGCACACCGTGAAGAAAATATTGATTCCGATACTAACTTCGGCAAGCTTGTTGACGTGCTCAACGCAGTCGCGGCGCACTATGACTATCCGGTAATTGTTTCCACTCACCCGCGGACACAGAAGCGTGTCGATGCCATGGGGGTGAAGTTTCACGAGAATGTTCGTCTGTTAAAGCCGCTCGGCTTCAAGGACTACAACAAGTTGCAGCTTGAGTCCAAAGCAGTACTTTCCGATAGCGGTACGATCAATGAAGAATCCTCCATTCTCAATTTCCCGGCGTTGAATATCCGTGAGGCGCACGAGCGTCCAGAGGGTATGGAAGAAGCCGCTGTGATGATGGTTGGCCTTGAGTCCGAGCGAGTGATGCAGGCCTTGCAGGTGCTGGACGGTCAAAGCCGAGGCGAGGTTCGCAGTCTGCGCCTGGTGGCAGACTACAGCATGCCGAATGTGGCCGATAAGGTGGTTCGAATCGTTCACAGCTACCTTGATTATGTAAATCGCGTGGTTTGGAAAAAGTATTGAGTTGAGCTGTGGGAATGTCTGAGAATAAATTAAGGATTTTAGTAGTTACTCAGTATTTTTGGCCTGAGAATATGCGTATCAATGATTTGGTACGCGATTTTTCGGATAATGGTCATGAGGTGACTGTTTTGACAGGATGGCCCAACTATCCTGAAGGCGCGGTATTCTCTGAATATAAGACCAATCCTGAGGGCTTCAAGAGTTACTTTGGTGCACGTATAGTCCGAGTTCCATTGGTCTCGCGCGGCAAGAGAAGTATCCGCTTGATGCTAAATTACCTTTCTTTTTTTTTCAGCGCTTCCACAATAGGTGCTGCGAAACTCCGTAACGAAAAATTCGATGCGGTTTTCGTATATGCGGTTTCTCCGATTATGGCTGCGATTCCGGCGGTTGTAATTGGACGTATGAAGAAAGCTCCGGTTTATGTTTGGGTTCTTGACCTATGGCCGGAAACCCTTCGAGCTGTTGGCGTATTGCGCAATCCTACCCTGCTGGCAATGGTTGGGAGCGTGGTTTCGTGGATCTATAACCGCGCCGATTATTTGCTTTTACAATCAGAAGGCTTCTCAAGCAGTGTAAAGCAATATTGCACTAAAGAGATTTCTCCAGAGCGCTTGGTTTATTTTCCAAGTTGGGCGGAAGATGAATTTTCGGGCTGTCCAGAAAAGTCATCAAGTTTGCTAGAGCGGGATGACTCTACCTTTACGGTCGTTTTTGCCGGTAATTTGGGTGACGCTCAGGATTTGCCAGCAGTGCTGGATGCCGCTGAGTCCTTGAAGCATAGCGCCTCAGTACGCTGGGTAATCGTCGGGGACGGCCGCATGAGTAAGTGGCTGGGCGAGCAAGTTGAATCAAGAGGCTTGCAGAACGTATTGCTGCTGGGCCGGCACCCGCTGAGCGCCATGCCAGAAATCTTTGCCTGCGCGGATGCGTTACTGGTTTCGCTGAAAACCAACGATGTGTTTGAAAAAACAGTTCCCGGGAAAGTCCAAGCCTATTTGGCATCGAGCAAACCAATCCTGGGGATGATCAATGGTGAGGCTGCGAGAATTATTGAGGACTCCGGTTGCGGTTACACCTGCCCTTCAGGAGATGCTCAGGGGCTTGCGCGAATCACCCTGAAAATGGCAACCACGGATTCTGTTCAGCGTGAATTCATGGGGCAGGCCGGCCGTTCGTATTATTGGAGCCACTTTTCGAAAGTTACTCTTTTACGACGTTTGGAAGCACTGTTCCGTGCAGGGACTTTACGAAGGGATGTCAAATAAATAATGACGAAGTCAATATTTTTAACCGGTGCAACCGGGTTCGTAGGCGGAGCAGTTTTTAGCCGTTTGCTCACGGATAATTACACTGTTATTGCCGCTTTACGTAAAGGGACGGACTTACGTGAAGATCATGTTGCGAAGATTCACGTAGACAACATTGACGGAACCACTGACTGGCAGGGTAGTCTTGCCGGCGTGGACGTCATCATACATTCAGCAGCTCGTGTTCATGTAATGAATGACACTGAAGCCAACCCCTTGGCTGCCTTTAGGCAGGTCAATGTGGATGGCACGCTCAACTTGGCACGTCATGCGGCTGCGGCCGGTGTTCGACGGTTTATCTTTATCAGTTCGATCAAGGTAAACGGAGAAGGCACATTGCCAAACACCACCTATTCGCCTGAGGATACACCTGCCCCGGCAGACCCGTATGGCATTTCCAAGATGGAGGCAGAGCAGGGGCTTCGTGAGCTCGCGGCGAAAACGGGTATGGAGGTTGTCATTATCCGCCCAGTGCTGGTTTATGGCCCCGGGGTAAAAGCTAATTTCCGGAATATGATGCAGTGGCTTGATAAAGGTGTTCCCTTGCCTTTCGGCGCCATTCATAACAGCCGCAGTCTGGTCGCCCTGGATAATCTGGTGGACTTGATTCTCACCTGCATCAGTCATCCCGCGGCGGCCAACCAGACATTCCTGGTCAGTGATGGCGAAGATCTTTCTACAACGCAGTTGCTGCGAAAAATGGCATTTGCTCTTGGGCGGTCGGCGCGTCTATTACCAGTGCCGTCCTGGGTATTAGGTGGCGGTGCGACAGTGTTGGGCAGAAAAGACCTGTCAAATCGACTGTGTGGGTCTCTGCGGGTAGACATCAGTAAAACGCGCGCCCTGCTTGGTTGGTCTCCACCGGTCTCGGTGGATGACGCTCTGAAAGCTACCGCACAATATTTTCGAGAAAGTAAAATAAAATGATTTATTGGTGGTTGATTCCCGCGGTGGCTGGTGTTTCATTGATATTAACTGGGCTACTGCGTCGTTATGCTTTGGCTCGCAGCATTGTTGATATTCCCAACGCTCGAAGTTCTCACTCGATACCAACTCCTCGCGGTGGCGGAGTTGCGATTGTTCTCGCGTTCTTGCTGGTACTGCCTTTTCTGGGTTGGGCTCAACTGGTCTCGTTGCCCGTATTGGTGGCTATCGGGGGGGCAGGGGCATTAGTAGCTGTGGTCGGCTTTATGGACGACCACGGTCATATCGCTGCTCGTTGGCGCTTGCTTGGACATTTTTGTGCTGCCGCTTGGGCTTTGATCTGGCTGGGGGGCTTACCTCCCCTCACCTTGTTCGGAATGAGCGTCGATCTTGGCTGGTTTGGTTATATTTTGGCTGCTTTCTATTTGGTATGGATGCTGAATCTGTATAACTTCATGGACGGAATCGACGGTATCGCCAGTGTTGAGGCGATTTGCTCCTGCTTGGGAGCCTGTCTGCTCTATTGGTTGAGCGGATTTGAAAACCTGATGTGGGTGGCGGGAATGTTGGCCATGGCCGTAGTGGGATTCTTGTTCTGGAACTTCCCTCCAGCACGAATTTTTATGGGGGACGCCGGTAGCGGGTTCCTTGGTGTAGTGCTTGCTGTCATCTCTATACAGGCTGCCTGGACGGCGCCGCAATTACTCTGGGCCTGGCTGATTTTATTGGGGGTTTTCATTGTTGATGCGACCTTCACTTTAATTCGACGCCTTGTTCGTGGTGATAAAGTTTACGAAGCTCATCGCAGCCACGCTTATCAGTTCGCATCGCGCAGATATGGCAAACACCTGCCAGTGACTCTAGCGGTAGGGGCAATTAACATTGGATGGTTGCTGCCCATCGCACTGTGCGTGAGTTACTTCGGGCTGGATGGCGCGTTAGGTCTGGTTCTTGCCTACATTCCCTTAGTGATTTTGGCGGTGAAGTTCCATGCGGGCGAACTCGAAAGAAGCCAGATGTTCGGCAACTGATTCATGGGTTTTTGAAGTGACGAGTGCGTCAGGAGACGTACACGCGTTCAACTGGGAAGCGTTTCGAGGTGTACGAGGGCGTTATGGATAAGTTACGCACGCTGTTGCTGGGGTTGCCGCGTCGGCAAAAGCGCCTCATTCAGGTTTCGACGGATGTCATTCTGGTATGGGTAGCGCTTTGGCTGGCATTTTTGGTACGGCTCGGCATTGACGACATGGTCAATCCGCTGATTGCCCACACTTGGCTTTTTTTGAGTGCCCCGGTGGTCGCAATCCCTTTGTTCATCCGCTTTGGCATGTATCGTGCTGTGATGCGATATTTTGGCAACGATGCTCTTATAGCGATTATCAAAGCGGTCAGTTTGTCGTCTCTAATTCTTGGTGTATTTGTTTATTGGTACAGCAATCATCAAAATCTTGTTCCGCGGTCGATCATTTTCAACTATTGGTGGCTGAGTCTGATTATGGTTGGCGGATTGCGTCTGGCGATGCGGCAATACTTCCTGGGTGATTGGTTTGCTGCTGCGCAGCATGTACCTTTTACCAATAGGGACGACGGTTTACCCAGAGTCGCCATTTTTGGCGCTGGCGCGGCAGGAAATCAGCTGGTAGCCGCACTGCGTATGGGGCGCATGATGCGTCCGGTGGCCTTTATAGACGATGACAAGAGCATCGCTGATCGTGTTATTTCCGGGCTTCAGGTTTATAAGCCAAAGCATATTCAACAGATGATCGACGAGACAGGGGCTCAGGAAATTCTGTTAGCAATTCCTTCTGCTAGTCGTGGCCGGCGTCGCGAAATTCTTGGTTTCCTCGAAGGTTTTCCGCTCCATGTTCGAAGCGTTCCCGGATTCATGGACCTGGCTAGTGGCCGGGTCAAAGTCGATGACATTCAGGAAGTAGACATTGCCGACCTGTTGGGGCGTGACGCTGTTCCGGCCCAAGGTGATTTGCTGGAGCATTGCATAACGGGACAATCTGTTCTGGTCACCGGCGCTGGCGGATCAATTGGCTCAGAACTATGTCGTCAGATTCTTTCTTTGCGACCGACGACGCTTCTGTTGTTTGAACATAGCGAGTTTAATCTCTACAGCATCTTGTCCGAACTTGAGCAGCGCGTAAGCAGAGAATCGCTCTCTGTTCGTCTTTTGCCTATCCTGGGATCGGTACGAAATAAGGAAAAATTACTAGATGTGATGAGGGTCTGGCGCGTAGATACGGTTTATCACGCGGCAGCTTACAAGCACGTACCGATGGTTGAGCACAATATTGCCGAGGGTGTACTAAATAACGTAATCGGTACACTCAATACCGCTCAGGCGGCGTTAATGGCGGGTGTCGCCAACTTTGTTTTGATATCGACAGATAAAGCGGTGCGCCCGACAAACGTAATGGGCAGCACAAAACGTCTCGCTGAGTTGACGCTACAGGCGCTCAGTCGAGAACTTGCCCCGGCACTATTCGGTGATGACACCAACGTTTCGCGGGTAAACAAGACGCGCTTCACTATGGTACGTTTTGGCAATGTTCTTGGGTCCTCTGGTTCGGTCATCCCGTTATTTCACAAGCAGATTAAATCCGGCGGGCCACTGACGGTCACCCATCCCAAGATCACTCGTTATTTCATGACTATTCCCGAGGCGGCCCAGCTTGTAATCCAGGCAGGTTCGATGGGGCAGGGTGGCGACGTCTTTGTATTAGATATGGGAGAGCCAGTAAAAATCGTAGAGCTTGCTGAAAAGATGATCCATCTTTCGGGCTTGAGTGTGCGTTCGGAAAAGAACCCGCATGGGGATATTTCTATCGAGTTCACTGGTTTGCGACCCGGCGAAAAGCTTTACGAAGAGCTGCTGATTGGTGACAACGTGGCGGCCACCCAGCATCCGATGATCATGACTGCAAATGAGGACCATCTTCCCTGGGATGTACTCAAAATCAAGCTGGCAGAATTACTTTGCTCGATTGAACAGGACGATTACGTGCGTGTCCGCCAACTTCTACGCGAAACCGTCAGTGGTTACGCTCCTGACGGCGATATCGTCGACTGGATCTACCAGCAGCGCCGTTTGGAACCTTGATTGCTTCACATTCGGAAACGTACACGTTTTTGACAGTTCCATAACATGGCCTAAATTGGGGGAGCAGCTTAGGAAAAGCTGCTTCTTTCAACTCATGTCATGGAGCATCATCATGCGTAAAGGTTACTTCTACTCTTTGTTTTTTGCCCTTTTGAGCGGCGCTTCTGTTGCAGCTATTGCTGCTCCGGAAGCTAAAGCTGTTGAGTCTTCCAGGGTCACGGAAGCTGCTACTAGAGCGAACACCTATAAAGTTGATCTCAATGGTGCAGATGCACAAACACTTCAACGTGAACTAATCGGTGTCGGGGAGGCGAAGGCCAAGGCAATTGTTGCGTATCGTGACAATAATGGGCCGTTTGCGTCAGTGGATGAACTCCTTGAGGTCAAGGGGATTGGTAAGGCAATTCTGGAAAGTAACCGAGACAGGATTGAAGTGAATTAATCGCGAGAGTCAGAAAAAGGCCGATCATTGATCGGCCTTTTTATTGGAGCGGGAAATAAGTTTGCAGCTTTTAGTCTTCAATCGCTTTTTTAGGCAGCATGATTGTCCGGACAGCAGCGAGCATTGTTCCGAGCATCAGTCCGAATATCAAACCTAAACCAACGATTAACGCCTTCCTCGGCTTGATAGGGCCTTGCGGGGGAGACGCCGGCCTGTCGATATTAACCAGATTAATCTGTTCAAAATTGACATGCAGATTTTTCAAGTGTGCCAGCTCTTCCCTGATCTCTCCCAGGCCTTTTAAGAACAGCTCTTCGTTACTACGCTGTTTAAGCAGAGCAACTTTTCGGTTGTTAGCGAGAAGACTGAGCTCTTTCTGGATTTCATCAACGCGAGGTTCAGTAAAATCATCGGAGTTTCGGGCGACGAGTGTTGCGCGCTCTGCTTCAAGTGCCGACTGCCCCATAAAATACAGAGGTATTTGTTGGTTGCTTACTTCTGTGCGAATCATGTTGCCTTGCCTTGTCTGCCCAGCCTCTCCAAGGGCAGATGGCGTGGTAGGGGTAACAATTCCCAGATTTTTGGCAATCGATATTGCCTCATCCAACTGTTTCACACGATTTTGTCGACGGGTTTGCAGTTGTTGTCGCAGGGCTTTGAGTTCGTCCTGTAGAGTTTCTTTTTTTAACTGATCCTTTTCAAGGAGTTCTGCGATTTCTGAGTCTTTTTCGGCTTCATAGGCAGCTTTCTTGGATAACAGCTTTTTTTCTGTTTGCGCGATCCGGTTCTCAATAAGTGTTTTAAAATCCGCTTCGACTTTTTCTTTTTCGCGTTTGACTACAAACTCGGTAAAGTTGTTAACAATAGCCACCCCATCCACGCCAGATGGATACTCTACGCCAAGTTGAATTGCTTCCGAAAGATTAGCAGTTTTTTTAGGGTCGATTTGTTCGACTGTAAACGCACTGGTATTGAAACGTTCGAGGGTCTCCTCGATTGACTTGCCGTTGGCTTGTAGGGGAGCGAGTAAACCCGGATTGGCCTGGAAGAAACTTAAACGTTCGGTATAAGAATCCATGGACGAACCAATGCGTCTTAAGGCTTGCTCTGGTTGAATCTTATAAAGGCCGGACTCGTTTAACATGTCCAGGTCTGTAGCTGCCACAGGCCTGATTTCGTTCTGTACTCTATATTGAGGTTGCGCCGTTAATGCATAAGTTACTGCGATCGCTGTGGAAAGCCCGGTGAAGAGCAGAATAATAGATCTTTGCTTCCATAAGTCGCGAAGAAACTCTGTAATATCGATTTCATGATGTTCAATGTCAGGACGTATTTTTGTAGGGAAGTTCATGAAACCCTCAAATTACAAAAAGTCAGCTGGCGTTGAGAAATGCTCTATCGGTCTTCGCTGACAGTGGTGGTGAAAAATAATTAGTAACGTTTTGCATTCTCCCGTATCTACATTCTGACGGCAAGCTGTTGACAAGTTAAACCGCTGTTTATGCAATCTATTCCTACTCAGCGGAGCCGGCAGACTCCGCAGTATGCAGCAGGCAGGTCTTTGGTGCGTTGCTGTAAGGGTTCGAGTTACCGTCGTGCTGAAGGAGGGGACAGGAAGGGGCCATATTTTTGGGCTTGTCCGCGTGGCCGCTTGCCCGTCAGAAAAATTATGTGTGTAATAAAACAGTTAAATTATGCTTATAATGAAATCTCTGTTCTCATCCTAGTGTTCCCAGGAGCATAGTCATGAACTCTACCCAGTCCCAAGGTACGGCCCTCGTCACCGGTGCTTCTTCCGGCATCGGGGCGGTTTACGCTGAGCGGTTGGCAGCTCGTGGTTTTGATTTGTTGCTGGTGGCTCGCGACGAGCAGCGACTGGAGGCGGCGGCGAGCACACTGCGCACGGCGCATGGGATCAAGGTCGAAGTGCTGAAGGCGGATCTGACCCAAAAACAAGACGTGCTGCAGCTCGAACAGCGGTTACGCAGCGATTCAAGTATCAGTTTGTTGCTCAATAACGCCGGCGTGGCGGCGGACGGGCTATTGGCCAATGCCGATACCGATCAACTGGAGCGAATGATTCAGTTGAACATCACGGCGGTCACGCGATTGGCCGCGGCGGCTGCAGCCAGTTTTACCAAGGCCGGGCGCGGCACGATCATCAATATTGCATCGGTGGTGGCGTTGTTCCCCGAGCGTTTCAATGCGACGTACAGCGCCAGCAAGGCCTATGTGTTGAGCTTGACTCAATCGTTGAACGCCGAGCTGGATGGCACCGGTGTGAAGATCCAGGCGGTCCTGCCCGGTGTGACACGCACCGAGATCTGGGAGCGTTCTGGTATCGATGCGTCAGAGATTCCTGCGGACATGGTGATGGAGGCGGGCGAGATGGTCGATGCGGCGTTGTCGGGTCTGGACCAGGGTGAATTGATCACCATTCCTTCGTTACCGGATACGGGCGATTGGGATGCCTTTGTGGCGGCGCGTCTTGTGATGGCGCCGAACCTTTCCAAAAGCAAGGCCGCTGCCCGTTATCGGTAAGCGCCATCAACCGGCTTGAGGTATGTGTGGTATGAGTAATTGTCGTGTGGTTGTAACAGGTATGGGCCTGGTGTCGCCGCTGGGGAGCGGTGTCGAAGCGGTATGGGAGCGTCTGCTGGCCGGGCGTTCCGGGCTGCGCAATCTGCCGCAGGAGGTGGTTGCCGATCTGCCGGCCACGGTCGGTGGTGCCGTGCCTACGCTGGCCTCCGATCCGGAAGCGGGGTTCGATCCGGACCGGGCAACCCCACCCAAGGAACAGAAGAAGATGGACCGCTTTATTCTGTTCGCCATGGAAGCGGCGCGTCAGGCACTGGAGCAAGCCGGCTGGCAGGCGCTGGACGCCAACGCCCAGGAGCGCACGGCCACCATCATCGGTTCAGGTGTGGGCGGTTTCGGCGCGATTGCCGACGCGGTGCGTACCACCGATAGCCGTGGTCCGAGACGTTTGTCGCCATTCACTATCCCTTCGTTTCTGGTCAACCTGGCGGCAGGTCATGTGTCGATCCAGCATGGCTTCAAGGGGCCATTGGGCGCGCCGGTCACGGCATGCGCCGCCGGGGTTCAGGCAATTGGCGACGCGGCGCGGCTGATTCGCGCGGGCGAGGCGGATATCGCGGTGTGCGGCGGTGCGGAAGCGGCGATCGATCGGGTCAGCCTTGCCGGGTTTGCGGCTGCTCGCGCCTTGTCCAGCGCTTACAACGAAACGCCTGAACGCGCTTCACGACCTTTCGACAGTGGTCGCGACGGTTTTGTCATGGGCGAAGGGGCCGGGCTGCTGGTCATCGAGTCTCTGGACCATGCACTGGCCCGGGGCGCCCAGCCCTTGGCGGAGCTGGTCGGTTACGGCACCAGCGCCGATGCCTATCACCTGACCGCCGGCCCCGAAGACGGCAGCGGCGCGCGGCGAGCGATGTCGTTGGCATTGGCACAGGCAGGTGTGTCACCGGCTCAGGTTCAGCATCTGAATGCTCATGCAACCTCGACTCCGGTGGGGGATCTGGGTGAGCTGGCGGCGATCAAGGCATTGTTCGGTGCACAAAATGGCATCGCTGTGACATCAACCAAGTCGGCGACCGGGCATTTGCTCGGTGCCGCGGGTGGACTCGAAGCGATCTTTACGCTGCTGGCGATCCGTGACCAGATTGTGCCGGCGACCCTCAATTTCGAGAGCCCGGACCCTGCCACTGAAGGTGTGGACATCGTTCATGGCGCAGCACGGCCGATGGCCATCGAATATGCGTTGTCCAACGGCTTCGGATTTGGCGGGGTCAATGCCAGTGTGCTGTTCAAGCGTTGGCAGGGTTAATCCTGTGAGTGTTTGAGGTGTTCGCGTGCGACGTCGAGAATCCGTTGGGCAAACTCGGCGTCGGCCACGCTGCGCGATAACAGCAGGGCTCCGACCAGCGTGGACATGATGACGATACTGCGGTCTGCGGTGTGTTCGCCGCCAAGGGTGTGCTGGATCTGATCGAGTCGCGCCTGGAGCACGACGTCGCTGGTTGGACTCGGTTGACCACGTAGCCCCAGTTCCGAGGAAATGGTCAGCAGCGGGCAACCTTCGTGAGGCGAGGTTTGATGCCATTCGGAGAGGTAGGTATCGATGAAGGCTTCGAGTGGATGCTCCTCTGCGAAGATTTGCGCGCACAACTCGTCGACCTGTACACCAGCCTCCTGCAAGGCTTTCTCCACCAGCTCGTCTTTGGACTTGAAGTGCGAGTAAAAGCCACCGTGGGTCAAGCCCAGAGCTTTCATCAGGGGTTGCAGCCCGGTCGCGCCGATACCATCGCGTCGAAATCGCGCTGAAGCTTCCTTGATTATGCGTTGGTGAGTCTGGGCTTTATGGTCCTGCGAGTAACGCATCTGATATCTCCGCATCAATGCGGCCCATATTAACCAATGAAAATTGCATGGTGACTGTACTTCTACTTCTAAAAAGCATGCAGATGCTTCGATATCAGTACAAAGCGGTATGATTGCAGGCACTTTCACGCAAAAACAAACCCCGCCGGTCAAGGCGGGGTTTTCAGTCAGCGGTCCTGCGCTTCCTTGGCGTCCATTTCCGCATTGCGTTCGGCGACGCGCTTACGTTGCTCTTCGGTCAGTTCGACCTTGTTGGCGGTGTCGCGCAGCATCATCAGACCACCAACGATCGAGCCGATGGCAACGACCAGAATCAACCAGGCATACCAGGGCATAGGACTCTCCTTGAAAGCAGGCGGGCGAGGGTTCGCCAACCGATCGTGCATATCACTTTGAGTGATGGGGTTTCATCGCAGTTCCATCGCTATCACTCCATTCTATGCCTGTTGTTCAAGGTTCACTCGAACCCATTCAATGTCCAGTGAGCATCGCATCCGCCGGTGCGTCGGCGCGCAATTGCGCGGTGAGCATGAAGTACACGAAACCTGCCGCCATGAAGGCCAGGAAGATCAGACCTATCAATGTGTTGAACCAGGCCATCGCCACCAGGCACACCACCGCCAGCATCAGAGCAATGAACGGCACCAGCGGGTAGCACGGGGCGCGGAAGGTGCGCTCCAGATTCGGCTCGGTTTTACGCAGTTTGAACAGGCTGAGCATGCTCATGATGTACATCACGATGGCGCCGAACACGGCCATGGTGATCATCGCGGCGGTCAGCGTCATGCCGCCGAGGTTGATCAGGCCGTCGCTGTAGATGGCTGCAATGCCGATTACTCCGCCGGCGATGATCGCCCTGTGCGGGGTTTGAAAGCGCGACAACCTGGCCAGGGACGCCGGCAGGTAACCGGCCCGGGCGAGGGCGAAAAACTGCCGCGAGTAGCCGAGAATGATCCCGTGGAAGCTCGCCACCAGGCCGAACAGGCCGATCCACACCAGCATGTGCAGCCAGCCCGAGCTTTCGCCGACCACGGTTTTCATCGCCTGCGGTAGCGGGTCGTTGATGTTCGACAGGGTGCGCCAGTCGCCGACGCCTCCGGCGAAGAACATCACGCCCATCGCCAGCAGCACCAAGGTCAGGATACCGCTGATGTAAGCCTTGGGAATCGTGCGCTTCGGGTCCTTGGCTTCTTCGGCGGCCATGGCTGCGCCTTCGATGGCGAGGAAGAACCAGATGGCAAAGGGAATCGCTGCGAACATCCCGGCAATTGCCGGAGCACCGAACACGTCGGAGCCGGCCCAGCCATTGAGCGCGAAGTTGCTGAAGCTGAACGCCGGGGCGACCACGCCCATGAATACCAGTAACTCAACGACCGCCAACACGCAGACCACCAGTTCGAAGGTCGCCGCCAGTTTTACCCCGAGGATATTGAGGCCCATGAATACGATGTAGGCGCCGACTGCCGCGTGTTTCGGGTCCAGGGCTGGAAACTGGACATTGAGGTAGGCGCCGATGGCCAGGGCAATCGCCGGTGGGGCGAAGACGAATTCGATCAGTGTCGCCAGCCCGGCGATCAACCCGCCTTTTTCGCCAAATGCGCGACGGCTGTAGGCAAAGGGACCGCCAGCATGAGGAATGGCGGTGGTCAGTTCGGTGAAACTGAAGATGAAGCAGGTGTACATGGTGGCGACCATGAACGAGGTGACGAGAAAGCCCAAAGTCCCGGCCACGCCCCAGCCATAGCTCCAGCCGAAATACTCCCCGGAAATCACCAGCCCGACCGCAATACCCCACAGGTGCAGCGTGCCCAGCGTGGGTTTGAGTTGTGTGTTCATGCGTTTGCTCCCTGAGTGGTTTGGAAAGCTCAGGGGAGGGCAGTGCAGTGGGCGTGCCATTTTGCGAGGGTACGTCGTAATGGCTGGAAAGCTGTCGTATCGGGGATGTTCGCCTCTGAATACACGAAATTTGTGCGTCAGTCAGGGGCGCCGCTACTTCAAATGCCGCTTTCGCGAGCAAGCCCGCATGCCCGCTACCGCTGCAACGCGGGTATGCCGGTACGGGCAGCGGTTGATGCTCAGGTTTGTTCGGTAAGGCATTCGCGTAGCGCCGTTTGCCAGTCAGGTTGACTGACGCCCCAGTCGGTTTGCAAGCGACTGCAATCCAGGCGCGAGTTGAGCGGTCGGGCGGCGGGGGTCGGGTAGTCGCTGGTCGGAATCGGTATCAGTTTGGCGCAGGGCTTGCCCTGTTGTCGCAATGCTTCGCCGATAGCCTGTGCAAAGCCAAACCAGGAAGTTTCACCTTGAGCGGTCAGGTGATAGGTACCCCAGTTTGCAGCCGTCTTCGTCTGCCAGCGTTCAATCAAGGCAAGGGTGCTGTTGGCGATTGTACCGGCCCATGTAGGCGCGCCGATTTGATCGGCGACCACACGTAGCTCCGGTTTTTCTTGCAGCAAACGTTGCATCGTCAGCAGAAAGTTACGGCCATGAGTCGAATAGACCCAACTGGTACGCAGGATCAGGTGTTTACCTTGCACGTCCCTGATCGCCTGCTCACCGGCCAGCTTGCTCTTGCCGTATACCCCGAGCGGATTGGGCATGTCGTCCTCGTTGTAAGGCCCGGCTTTCGTCCCGTCGAATACATAGTCCGTGGAGTAATGAATCAACGGGATATCGAGTGCCAGCGCTTCTTCAGCAAGGATGCCGGGAGCAACCGCGTTAATGGCAAAGGCTGATTGCGGCTCGCTTTCTGCCAGATCAACCGCTGTATGGGCCGCTGCGTTGATGATCAGATCGGGCCGGATGTTTTGCACCTGACGGCGAATCTGATCGGGTTGCGCGAGATCGAGCTGATCGCGACCCAATACGATCAGTTCGCCGACAGCCCCCAGTCGCTGTTGCAACTCATGTGAAACCTGGCCGTGCCGGCCATTGATGAGTACTTTCATGGGCGCAGTCCAGTCTCGTCGCCGGGCAAATCGGGCTCACGCAGGTTCATTGCTCTTCCCCTGCCAGTTTGGCCAGGTACTGGCCATATCCGGTCTTGCCGAAGTACCGGGCGCGTTCCAGCAGCTGCTCACGGTCGATCCAGCCGTTTTCATAGGCTATCTCTTCGAGACAGGCGACTTTGAGGCCCTGGCGGTGTTCGATGGTTTGCACGTATTGAGAGGCTTCGAGCAGGCTATCGTGGGTGCCGGTGTCGAGCCAGGCGAAACCTCGACCAAATCGCTCGACCTGCAGATCGCCACGTTGCAGATAGGCATTGTTGACATCGGTGATCTCCAGTTCGCCGCGAGGCGAAGGTTTCACCGCCTTGGCGATCTCGATCACATCATTGTCGTAGAAATACAGGCCGGTCACGGCATAACTGGATTTCGGCTTTTTCGGTTTTTCTTCGATCGAAAGCGCACGTCCGTCGCTGTCGAAATCGATGACACCGAAGCGCTCGGGGTCTTTGACCCAGTAACCGAACACGGTGGCACCGGAGGAGCGCTTTGCCGCGTTCTGCAATTGTTCGCCAAAGTGCTGACCATGGAAGATGTTGTCACCCAGGATCAGGCACACGGGGTCATCGCCAATGAACTCTTCGCCAATCAGAAAAGCCTGGGCCAGGCCGTCCGGTGATGGCTGCTCGGCAAAGGTGAAGTTCACCCCGAACTGGCTGCCGTCACCCAGCAGATTGCGATACTGAGGTAGATCCTGCGGGGTGGAGATCAGCAGGATATCCTTGATGCCGGCCAGCATCAGCACCGAGATCGGATAGTAGATCATGGGCTTGTCGTAGACCGGCAACAGCTGTTTCGACACTCCGAGCGTAATCGGGTGCAGGCGCGTACCCGAGCCACCCGCCAAAACGATGCCTTTCATCATGCGAGCAGCTCCTTGGGATTGATGGCGCCAAGGCGTTCACCCTGATAGCTGCCATCTTGAACTCGGCGGCACCACTCCATGTTGTCCAGGTACCATTGAACGGTTTTGCGCAAGCCGGTTTCGAACGTTTCTTCCGGCACCCAGCCCAGTTCGCGTTCAATCTTGCTGGCATCGATGGCATAGCGTAAGTCATGACCAGGACGATCCTGGACGAACGTGATCAGGTCGGCGTAATGCGCAACGCCCTCAGGCTTGTGCGGTGCCAGTTCTTCCAGCAGGGCGCAGATGCCCCGTACCACGTCGATGTTCTTTTGTTCGTTGTGCCCGCCGATGTTGTAGGTCTCGCCGACGGTGCCGGTGGTGACCACTTTGAGCAGTGCCCGGGCGTGATCTTCGACAAACAGCCAGTCGCGTACTTGCAGGCCATTGCCATACACCGGCAGCGGCTTGCCGGCCAAAGCATTGAGGATGACCAGCGGAATCAGTTTTTCGGGGAAGTGGAACGGCCCGTAATTGTTCGAGCAATTGGTCAGCAGCACCGGCAGGCCATAGGTTCGCTGCCAGGCGCGGACCAGGTGGTCGGACGCGGCCTTGCTGGCGGAGTAGGGCGAGCTCGGCGCGTAGGGCGTCGTTTCCGTAAACAGATCGTCGACACCGTGCAGGTCGCCGTAAACCTCGTCAGTGGAAATGTGATGGAAACGGAAGGCGCTTTTCTCAGGCTCCGGCAGGGCTTGCCAATAGGCGCGGGCGGCCTCGAGCAGGCTGTAGGTGCCGACGATGTTGGTCTGGATGAATTCCGATGGCCCGTCGATGGAACGATCGACGTGGGACTCCGCTGCCAGGTGCATGATCGCGTGAGGCTGGAAACGAGCCAGCACGGCTGCGACAGTCACCTGATCCACGATATCGGCCTGAACGAACTCGTAGCGAGTGTCGTTGGCAATGCTGGTCAGTGATTCGAGATTGCCAGCATATGTCAGTTTGTCCAGGTTGAGCACTTCATGCTCGGTGTGTTGAATCAGCTCGCGAACAAGGGCCGAGCCTATGAAACCGGCTCCGCCGGTAATAAGGATACGCACGTTGGGCCAGCCTTTTTCAGTAATGCGAATGGCGGTAGCTTGCAGGCGCGAGCGGGGAGGTGCAAGAGTTCTTGACCCCATAGGGTTGCGTCGCGCCAATCAGGCTGGATTATCCATGACTTGCGGCCACCACTCACTACTCTCGTGCAAAATTCAGGGCACCCGGCACAAAACGCCCGGTTTTCCCCGAAGCGGAACGCCTTCCCGCACTCTGTAACCCCTGCGTAAACCCACTCTTTACGCTTTCTTTATGCGCCGCGCGCACTCTCGGTCTCGTTCCTTTACAGCCTCCTTTCCGACAATGACTCCACACGCGGCAATACGCCGTAACACGGAGAACTTCCATGAGCGTTCTGGACGGAGTGTCACTGCTGTTGGCAGTGGGGCTGTTCATTTATCTGTTGGTTGCGCTGTTGCGCGCGGACCGGAACTAGGAGCGGCTATGCACAGTCATGATTATTGGCTGATCCTCGCGTTTTTCGCGGTGGTATTGGTCCCGGCACCGTTTCTCGGGCGCTTCTACTACAAGGTGATGGAAGGACAGCGCACCTGGCTGACGCCGATTCTCGGCCCGGTCGAACGCGGTTGTTATCGACTGGCCGGCGTCGATCCGCAGGCCGAACAGAGCTGGCAGAAGTACACGCTGGCTCTGCTTGCGTTCAACCTCGCGGGTTTCCTGCTGCTGTTCGCGATTCTGTTGTTCCAGGACCACTTGCCACTGAACCCGCAAAACCTGCCGGGCCAGGAGTGGACGCTGGCGTTCAACACCGCCATCAGTTTCATGACCAACACCAACTGGCAGGCCTACAGCGGCGAAGCGTCCTTGAGCTATCTGAGCCAGATGGTCGGCCTCACCGTGCAGAACTTCGTCAGCGCCGCCACCGGCCTGGCAGTTCTGGTTGCGCTGTGCCGCGGCATCGGTCGCAAATCCACGGCATCGCTTGGCAATTTCTGGGTCGACATGACCCGCGCCACCCTCTACGGCCTGTTGCCGCTGTGCCTGCTGCTGGCGCTGTATCTGGTCTGGCAGGGCGTGCCGCAAACCTTCGCGCAATACGTGAATGCGGTGACCGTGCAGGGCGTTGATCAAGTGATCCCTCTGGGGCCGGCCGCCAGCCAGATTGCGATCAAGCAATTGGGCACCAACGGGGGCGGTTTCTTCGGCGTGAACTCGGCGCACCCGTTCGAGAACCCGACCGCCTGGTCCAACCTGTTCGAGATGGCATCGATCATCCTGATCCCGGTGGCGCTGGTGTTTACCTTCGGCCACTACGTGAAGGACCTGCGCCAGAGTCGCGCAATCATCGCCTGCATGCTGGCGCTGTTCCTGATCGGCGGCGCGACCTCGCTGTGGGCTGAATACCAACCGAACCCGGCGTTGAACAACGTCACCGTCGAACAGACCGCGCCGCTGGAAGGCAAGGAAGCACGCTTTGGCACCACCGCCACCGTGCTGTGGTCGGTGACCACCACGGCCGCGTCCAACGGTTCGGTGAACGGCATGCACGATAGCCTCAACCCACTGAGCGGCATGGTGGCGCTGGTCAACATGATGGTCGGCGAAGTGATCTTCGGCGGCGTTGGTGCCGGGCTCTACGGCATGTTGCTCAACGTGCTGATCGCGGTGTTCCTCGCCGGCCTGATGATTGGCCGTACTCCGGAATACCTCGGCAAGAAACTGCAGGCCAGAGAAGTGCAATTGCTGGTGGTGACCCTGATGGTCATGCCAATCGGCGTACTGGTGCTCGGCGCGATCGCCGCCAGCCTGCCAGGCCCGGTGGCTGCCGTGAGCAACCCTGGCGCCCACGGTTTCAGTCAGCTGCTCTACGCCTACACCTCGGCCAGTGCCAACAACGGCTCCGCGTTCGGCGGCTTTGGTGCCAACACCCCATTCCACAACCTGATGCTGGGGCTTGGCATGTTGATCGGTCGTTTCGGTTACATCCTCCCGGTCCTGGCCCTGGCCGGCAGCCTGGCGATGAAGAAAACCGCACCGATCGGCCAGAACAGCTTTCCGACCCACGGCCCGCTGTTCGTCACCCTGCTGACCGTGACCATTTTGCTGGTGGGTGGTTTGACCTTTTTGCCGACGTTGGCGTTGGGTCCGATTGCTGAACACTTGAATATGGGCTTCTGAGGATTATTTGATGAATATGCCCGTAACTAAACCGGTCGCCACCGTCAAAGCGCCGGAACAACCAAAAACCGCGATCTCGGCCCTCTGGCGCCCGGCGTTGCTGCAAGCCTTCGTCAAGCTCGACCCACGGCAATTGCATCGTGCGCCAGTGATGTTGGTGGTCGAACTGACGGCGATCCTGACCACCGTGTTGTGCTTCGTGCCGGACACGGCGGTGCCGACCTTCGTCGCTGCGCAAATTGCCCTGTGGTTGTGGTTCACCGTATTGTTCGCCAACTTCGCCGAAGCCCTGGCCGAAGGTCGCGGCAAGGCCCGCGCCGACAGTCTCAAGGCCGGTAGCGAAGGCCTCAGCGCCCGGCGCAAAACCAGCAACGGCACTTTCCAGGTGGTGCCGGCCACCAGCCTGCGCAAGGGTGATGTGGTGCGCGTCGAAGCAGGGGAGATGATCCCCGGTGACGGTGAGGTGATCGAAGGCATCGCGGCGGTCAACGAAGCGGCGATTACCGGTGAATCGGCGCCGGTGATTCGCGAGTCCGGCGGCGACCGTTCGGCCGTCACCGGCAATACAAGGCTGGTGTCCGACTGGCTGCTGGTGAAGATCACCGCCAACCCTGGCGAGTCGACCCTGGACCGCATGATCGCTCTGGTCGAAGGCGCCAAACGCCAGAAAACCCCGAACGAAGTGGCGCTCGACATCCTGCTGATCGGCCTGACCCTGATCTTCCTGATGGTGGTCGTGACCCTGCAACCGTTCGCCCACTTCGCCAACGGCAGCCTGCCGCTGGTGTTCCTGGTGGCGTTGTTGGTCACGCTGATTCCGACCACCATCGGCGGTTTGCTGTCGGCCATCGGTATCGCCGGCATGGATCGGCTGGTACGCCTGAACGTGATCGCCAAGTCCGGTCGTGCAGTGGAAGCGGCGGGAGACGTGCATGTCCTGCTGCTGGACAAGACCGGCACCATCACCTTCGGTAACCGTCGTTGCTCGGCGGTGTATGCCGCCCCTGGTGTGACAGCCAGGGAACTGGCCGAAGGCGCATTGCTGGCTTCGCTGGCCGATGACACCGCTGAAGGCAAGTCGATCGTCGAATACCTGCGTGGCACTCATCCGCAACCGGAGCCGTCCGCCGATGTGCTGACAGCCGTGCCATTCAGTGCCGAAACCCGCTTGTCCGGTGTCGACTATCAGGGGCGCGTGTTTCGCAAAGGCGCGGTGGATTCGTTGCTGGCGTTCGTTGGCCTCAAGCGGGCGGATCTGGCTGCACCATTGTCCCGTGAAATCGACCGGATCGCCCAAAGCGGCGGTACGCCGTTGCTGGTGTGTGCAGACGGCAAGTTGCTCGGTGTGATCCACCTCAAGGATGTGGTCAAGCCGGGCATTCGCGAGCGTTTTGCCGAGCTGCGCAAACTGGGCATTCGCACCGTCATGGTCACCGGCGACAACCCGTTGACCGCCGCCGCCATCGCCGCCGAAGCGGGTGTGGATGACGTGCTGGCGGAGGCCACGCCGGAGAAAAAACTGGCGCGCATCCGTCACGAGCAAAACGACGGTCGTCTGGTCGCCATGTGCGGCGACGGCGCCAACGACGCCCCGGCACTGGCCCAGGCGGATGTCGGCATGGCGATGAACGATGGTACGCAAGCGGCACGTGAAGCGGCCAACATGGTCGACCTCGACAGCGACCCGACCAAGCTGCTGGACGTGGTGCAGATCGGCAAGGAGTTGCTGGTGACCCGAGGTGCGCTGACGACCTTTTCCATCGCCAACGATGTGGCCAAGTACTTCGCGATTCTGCCGGCGCTGTTCGCCGCGATCTACCCGCAACTGGGCGTGCTCAACGTGATGCACCTGAGCAGTCCGCAGAGCGCGATTCTCTCGGCGATCGTATTCAACGCCCTGATCATCGTGGTGCTGATTCCTCTGGCATTGCGCGGTGTGCGCGTGCAGGCGGCGAGTGCGGCGGCGTTGTTGCGGCGCAATCTGCTGATCTATGGACTGGGCGGGATTCTGGTGCCGTTCGTGGGCATCAAGGCGATCGACATGCTGTTGACGGCGTTGCATCTGGTTTGACTGAACACCCCCCTGTAGGAGCGAGCTCGCTCGCGATGGTGGTAAACGATAACGCGCCCTTTCTGACACAGCGCGGCGCCTTCAGATCCATCGCGAGCAAGCTCGCTCCTACAGGTTTTCATGCGAATTCGAGGATTTTGAAATGTCCACATTGATACGCCCGGCCCTGAGCCTGCTGGTCCTGATGACGCTGGTCACCGGCGTCGCTTATCCATTGGTGGTCACCGGCGTGGCCCAGGTCGCGTTCCCGGATCAGGCCAACGGCAGCCTGGTGCGTGATGCCGAGGGCAAGGTCCGCGGTTCCTCGCTGATCGCCCAGGATTTCGTCGGTGACGCCTGGTTTCACCCGCGCCCTTCGGCCGGTGCCTTTGCCACCGTGTCGAGCAGTGCCAGCAACCTGTCGCCGAGCAACCCCGCCCTGGCCACTCGCGTGATCGACGATGCCAACAAACTGCTGGTGCCAGGCCAGGGGCCGGTGCCATTGGCGCTGGTCACTACGTCCGGCAGCGGTCTCGATCCGCACTTGCCACCAGCGGCGATTGCCTATCAACTGGCGCGTGTTGCGGCGGCGCGCAATCTGCCGGTAGCGACACTGCAACAACTGCTGGACGCCCACATAGAGCAGCCATTGGTAGGCCCGCCGGTGGTGAATGTGCTTGAGTTGAATCTGGCGCTGGAAAAACTGTAAACCGGCGGCGCTGCCATTCGCGAGCAAGCCCGCTCCCACATTGGAATGCGTACTCCTGTGGGAGCGGGCTTGCTCGCGAAGACGGCAGAATAGTCACTACATCAATCCCGGTAAAAAGAGATCCCCAAGCATGAGCAACTCCGGCCGCGCCGACGCGCTGTTAGCAGACCTGCCCCGTGATGGTCGTGGCCGGCTCAAGGTATTTCTCGGCGCCGCGCCGGGGGTGGGCAAGACCTACGCCATGTTGCAAGCGGCCCACACCCAGTTACGCCAAGGGGTGAAAGTCATTGCCGGCGTCGTCGAAACCCACGGCCGGGCCGAAACCGAAGCACTGCTCGGCGGCTTGCCGCAGCAGCCGTTGGTGCGCTCGGAATACCGTGGCGTGTTGCTCGAAGAAATGGACCTCGACGGTTTGATCAAAGCCAAACCGAAACTGGTGCTGGTCGACGAACTGGCGCACACCAACGCCCCCGGCAGCCGTCACGAAAAACGCTGGCAGGACATTCAGGAGCTGCTCGCCGCCGGCATTGACGTGTACACCACGGTCAACGTCCAGCATCTGGAAAGCCTCAACGATCAGGTGCGCGGCATTACCGGCGTGCAGGTCCGTGAAACCCTGCCGGACTGGGTATTGCAGGAGGCCTACGAACTGCTGCTGATCGACTTGCCGCCCCGGGAACTGCTCGAGCGCCTGCGTGACGGCAAGGTCTATGTGCCGGAGCAGGCGCGGGCAGCCATCGACGCGTTCTTTTCCCAGACCAACCTGACGGCCCTGCGCGAACTGGCGATGCAAACCGCGGCGGCTCAGGTCGATAACGATCTGGCCCAGGGCTATCGCCAACTCGGTCAAGCCGCGCCAGCGGTGCGTGGGCGTTTGCTGGTAGGGGTCGACGGCGATGCCCAGGCTGAGCGTCTGGTGCGGCATGCCAGTCGCGTGGCCCAACGGCGGCACCTGCCCTGGAGCCTGGTGCACGTGGACAACGGCCGCGTGCGGGACGAACAGTCGCGCCTGCGCCTGCAAAGCGCCCAGCAACTGGCCGAACGGCTTGGGGGGGAAGTGGTGTTGCTGCGGGCCGGTGAGGTGGCGAAAACCTTGATTCAGCATGCCGCCGAACGTCGTGCCAGC